>DGNZ01000401.1 GCA_002389175.1 Rhodospirillaceae bacterium UBA4479
AGAAAGGACCGCAGCGAACAAAGTACAATTAATGTTGTATTAGTTCGTGAGGTAAATCTCAGCGCGTCGGTTGCCCGCCTCACCAGATGGCATGACTTCGAGGAAAACCGGCTCGTTATCTCCAACAGCAGCGACCAAGACCTGATTTGAAGATACACCCATTTGACGCAAAATGTTTGCGACACGATTGGCGCGTTTCTCGGAAACTTTTAGATTGGTGATCGCATGCTGTGATGGATCCATGTTGCGGGTCCGAAGGCTTGCGTGGCCGACGATGCGGATAACGCCGTTACTTTGCTTTTGTAGCCTTGCAACGTCCGACAGAATTTTCCGATCATGTGAACTAAGCGCCGCAGATCCATTCGGGAATTGTATTGTTGCGACCCGTGTTGAACCAGACGGCAACGGTAATGCACCATTGTTCAACACTTGCCCGCCAGGAAGAGCGCCTCTGGTCACAACGTTGGATAGCCCCCCACCAATTGGTTGTGATGTTTCAATACCCCCAGAATAAATCACAATTGTAGGTGAGCCTTGCCCACCTGTTGAGAGGTTCGATGGCAAAAGTGATCCTTGGTCTGCAGCCCGTGCACGAATTTCTGCGAGTTGTTGCGCCAGGCGTTGGCCCATGGCGGGGTCGACAGAGTAATCATTGGATTCTGGTACAGCAGCTGTTTGTGTCGCACTGGGTGCCTGAGGCCGCGCTGGTGGCGTTAATTTAACGCGATTATCTGAGCTCGGCGTGGGTGCGGGATCAGCTGCGGCTGTTGTAACAGGTACCTTGGGTTGAGGAGCAGGGGCAATTTGCTGAGCTTCAACTTTGGGTGCTTCGGGTGGTTTATCTTCGGCGTAAAGCGAATCTGTAGCCCCTGATGATCCTTGGCGCGATACGCTTTCGGAATACTTACGACTTTGCGTATCAGCTGCTAAGCCCTGTCGCGCGGCATTTTGCTGATCCACACGAGAGAGATTTGGAAACCCATCTGAAGAACCAGGAGGTGGCGCGGTGCGACCTGCTTCAAGCTCGTTTGCCGGGTCAGTTGCCTCAGCCTCGTCATTTCCCGCAACGGCATCATACCAAGCAACAGGATTAATGGCGTCCGGTACTTGGGAACAACCCGCGAGTAAAACACACAATGCAACAGCGGGTGTTACTGCACGAAAGCGTTGTGACAGCCCAACCGAGCGATGCTCAATCGATATTTCTTTTTCAAACAAACTCATCGGGTCCTCGTTATCCCAGCCGCCTAATCGAAGAGCTTATACACCCTTTCGAATCTTAAGCCCCTATTCAAGACGTTATAATGACTAACCGCAAGATTTTACATTGCCCCATGCAGGTTAAATGTTTACAAACTTTCTGAATTATGCTGCACCGCACCAATTTTTATTGGATGTGACGGTATTCCCAAGCAGTTTAACAAATTTCCGTATGTTTTAGAGGTGAAATTGTGGCCGATCAATCAAAGCAAAAAATAGAAGAACTTGATGAGACCCAAGTTTCCGAGACGATGGTAGACATTGCTGAGCGTTCTCAACGATTGATCAAAGATTTTATGGCGCGAAACGGGGATATGTCTCGGCCAAATTCTGTTGGGATGGAAGATCCCATGAATGTGGCTTCTGCATTCATGGAAATGACATCAAAGATGATGACAAATCCTCATAAGCTGGTCGAAGCCAACATGAACCTTTGGCAGGACTACATGCAGCTTTGGCAGAACACTGCGAACCGCATGATGGGCCAAGAAACACAACCTGTTGCTGAACCAGAGCATGATGATCGCCGATTCAAAGGCGAAGGTTGGGAAAACGAAGTCTTCGATTACATCAAGCAATCGTATTTGCTGACCTCAAACTGGATGCAAACCACCGTCAGCGACGTCGAAGGCCTGGACGACAAAACCCAGAAAAAGGTCGATTTCTTTACGAAGCAATACACTGATGCCCTCTCACCGACCAATTTTGTGATGACGAACCCAGAAGTTCTAAAGACAACAGTTGAATCTGGTGGTGAGAATCTGGTGAACGGCCTCCGGAACCTGCTTGAGGATATGGAAAAAGGTAACGGCAACCTACGTATCAGCATGACCGACGAAGATGCGTTCGAAGTCGGCAAGAACGTTGCGACGACGCCAGGTAAGGTCGTCTTTCGTAACGATTTGATGGAACTTATCCAATACACGCCGACAACCCCAAAAGTGTCGAAAACGCCGCTTTTGATCTGCCCACCATGGATAAACAAGTTCTACATTCTTGATCTTCGAGAAAAGAATTCGATGATCCGTTGGGCTGTTGAACAAGGAAACACGGTATTTGTGATTTCTTGGGTGAACCCCGACCGTGAGTTGGCGATGAAATCTTTCGCTGATTACATGCACGAGGGCCCTTTGGCTGCATTTGACGCAATCAAAGAAGCCACAGGCGAAGATCAAGTCAACGCTGTCGGGTATTGCATCGGCGGCACATTAATGGCTACAGCACTGGCATACATGGCTGCTAAGAAACAAAACAAAGTTAAATCTGCAACATACTTTACGACCATGGTCGATTTCGAAGAAGCAGGAGACTTGGGTGTCTTTATCGATGAAGAATCGTTGAACACGCTTGAAGATAAAATGAACGAGCGCGGCTATCTCGAAGGTCGGGAAATGGCCGGAACGTTCAACATGATGAAAGCCAACGATCTGATTTGGTCATTTGTCGTGAACAACTATTTGATGGGCAAAGACCCCTTCCCGTTTGATCTTTTGTTCTGGAATTCTGACTCGACCCGGATGCCAGCGGCGATGCACAGTTTTTATCTGCGCAACATGTACCTGGAAAACAAACTGATTCAGCCCGGCGGGATCGAAATCGATGGCGTTAAAATCGATCTTAGTAAAATCAAAGTACCAACATACATTATCTCGACACGTGAAGATCATATCGCGCCGTGGGAAGCCACATACAAAGCGACGCAAATCTACTCGGGTCCAATCCGTTTTGTATTGTCGGCCTCAGGGCATATCGCTGGTGTTGTGAACCCACCAGCCGCAAATAAGTACTGCTATTGGACCAATGATGATCAAGCAACTGACCCGATCCACTGGCTTGAAGGTGCCGAACAACACGAAGGTTCTTGGTGGACAGATTGGGATAAATGGTTGAAACCACACGCCGGTAAATTGACGGTAAAAGCCCGTGAGCCAGGCGACGGTAAATTGAAAACGCTATGTGATGCACCTGGAACTTACGTCGCGATCAAAGCGACTGACTGATCTAAATATACTTAATTTATGAATAGCGCTAGCTCATTAATAACAGTGGGTTAGCGCTTTTTCTTTGAGTGTCATGTGAGTACTTCGCGAATGACTTTTGATAATATATCAACGCCAGAAACGATATCCCTCGCCTCAACGCCCGCGTAACCAAACACCAAACCATTTCGTGTCTGTGGTCCGATGAAAAACCCGCTTAAGGGATAAACGGTAATCTTACGTTTTGCTGCCAACTGCGAAATTTCGGTATCGCGAAGATTTAGTTTTGGGTTGAGATCAGCCACGATATGCATGCCAGCATCATCGGGTAACGCGGACATCAAGTCGGAAACTTTGTTATTCAGCGCATCCAACAGCACCCCTTGCCGTTCAGCATATAAGGTGCGCATTCGCCGGATATGCGCTGCGAAATGACCGGATTGGATGAATTCCGTTAAAACGGGCTGCATTGCAATGGGTGTTTGATCATCCAGTGATCGCCTGACCGCGACAAAATCTTTCGATAAGCCCGGTGGTACGACCATGTACCCCAAGCGAATACCGGGAAATAGCACCTTTGAGAACGTGCCGACATAGATCACGCGTCCTGCGTTATCTAAGCCCTGCAACGCCGAAAGTGGGCGTCCGCCATATCTATATTCACTGTCGTAATCGTCTTCTAGTATCCAGGCATCGTTTTCCCGGGCCCATTCCAATAATTCCAATCGTCGCGATAGGCTCATCACGGCACCCAGCGGGTATTGATGCGACGGCGTGACCACGGCCATACGTGCATTCGGTGCAATCGACTGCCCTTTTACGACGTTGAGACCGTCTGCATCGATAGGAAGCGGAACCAATTCAGCACCAGCAGCCTTCAGAACGCCCCTGATACCAGCGTATCCGGGGTCTTCGATCCAAACCTTGTCACCGGGATCGATCAGGACACGCGCGGTAAGATCAATGGCTTGTTGGGCACCTGCGGTAATGATGACTTGTTCAGCATCGCAAATCAGACCACGAACCGAGCGTAGATAATCTGCAATAACCGAGCGTAAGGGACCATATCCAGCGGCTTCGCCGTATGACAACAAATCACGTGGGGGATGACGCCAGAATTTGGCCGAAATCCGGCTCCATAATGGCCACGGAAAACGATCGATTTCAGGTACACCCGGCCGGAACGCATTGCTACCGCCCGATTGCCGTTGGCTTGGGCGATCATCAATCAAAGATCGTGCGACTTTGGATAAACGGATAGGATTCTGTTTACGGGTTTCTTGGATGGATGGCGCTGTGCTGCGGGTCGCCAGGACCTCTTCGGGGAGGACCTTTGAAACGCGTGTCCCAGAGCCAATTTTCCCTTCAATGTAGCCTTCTGCGAATAACTGGTCATAAGCCGCTAAGACCGTGTTTCTTGATACGCCGAGTTCGCCTGCCAGCGCACGAGATGATGGCAGGCGCCATCCAGGTGTCAGACGCCCGCTCAAAATGGCGTCGCGCATCTGATCGAACACTTGGCGTTGCAGTGGCGTATCGTCATTTCGGTTAATGGCGACCGGCAGTAGCGGTGATTTATCGGTTCGCATGATGCGCCTGTTTTTATAATGGCCCTAAGAGATATCTCAATTCGGCACTTATTATAAGACCAATATCAAGATATGAAAAATCCACATTTAACGAGAGGATCATGTGATGGGTGTTCGTATAAGAGAATTAGAAGTCGATGACTTTGAGCGCTGGAAACCCCTATGGGAGGGGTATCTGGCTTTCTATGAGCACCCGGTGCAGCAATCCCAGATCAACGAATTGTGGGAAAGGTTATTAATCGATGATCCGGAATTGTTTTGTTTCGTCGCTGTTGATGACAAAAATCAGCTTATCGGATTGGTTCATTATCTGTATCACGCGAACACATGGACTGTTCGACCCAAATGCTATTTGCAGGATTTATTTGTCTCTCCTAACGCCCGCATTGGCGGCGCAGGTCGCGCTTTGATGGAAGCTGTTTATGGTGCCGCTATGAAAGCTAATGCCATTGAGGTTTATTGGAATACCCAGGAATTTAACAGCGACGCGCGCGTGCTATACGACCGGGTCGGCGACAAAACGCCGTTCATAAAGTATCGTAAGTTTCTATAAGTCGCGCAGTAGCGTTTCGGCGGCACGTCGGGGTGATGTTTGACCTGACATTACTTCAGAAACAGCGGCGTCTAGCTCTTCGCCCTGCCCCAGTCGCTGACGCAGCATATCCTCGGCGGTTTTGATAATTCGCTTCGAGAGTATCTTCTTTTTACGCACGCTGTGCTCACCTGACTCAGCTAAATGCAGACGATGTTTTTCTAACGTCTCAACCAGTTCTGAAATACCCAAATGCGTTTCAGCGCTGGTGCGCAGCACAGGCACGTCCCACCCAAAGCGATCCCGTACCGCTGACCCTAATTTTAGCATCGATTTTAAATCTGCGACCGTGCGGCTGGATTCATCTTTGTCGCATTTAGAAACCACATGGATATCCGCGATTTCAAGCACACCCGCCTTAATCGCCTGCACATCATCACCGAGGCCGGGTGCGGAGACGACGAGGACCGTTTCAGCGCTTTCAGCGATATCTACTTCGTCCTGACCCACGCCGACGGTTTCAATTAAGATTACATCGAAACCTGCAGCATCAAGGATATCGGCGGTGTCCAAGGCTGCCCGGGCCAAACCACCCAACGCCCCACGGGTTGCTAACGATCGAATGAACACGCCTTCATCGGTGGATAGGTCACTCATCCGGACGCGGTCGCCCAGTATGGCCCCACCAGAATAAGGGCTTGATGGATCAATGGCGACAATTCCCACACTTTTGCCCTGACGGCGAAGTTCCTTGGCGATCACGTGCACCAGTGTTGATTTCCCAGAACCCGGTACGCCTGTTAGTCCAATGACATGGGCGCGACCCGTTTTTGCATAGATTGCCGCCATCATGTCAGCGGAGTCGTCCGGGCGTCCTTCGACTTTGGACATTAATCTGGCAATCGCACGTGTTTCACCACTAAGTACACGCGATACGATATCAGTTTCCGTTTTCATGCCGTTTAAGTCTCCACATCGGGCGGGGTAGCTTGAAAACTAATCAAACGAGAGCCTAACGAAAAGCCATAAGTAGTTGACTCCGCATCTTAAACCCATACACTCCGTGCGCATTGATTAAACCAGAGGTTTTCTAGGCTTTTTATGGCCTAACGCTATAATTACTCGGCGTTTTAAAACAGACACCTCGAAGCAAAAGCTCATACATGAAATTTTCCGATCTGGGACTAAGCGACGAACTCCTTCGCGCTGTTAGCGAAGCAGGATACGAAACCCCCACCCCCATCCAAGAAAGTGCGATTCCAGTCGTTCTTATGGGGCGTGATGTTTTGGGATGCGCCCAAACAGGTACAGGTAAAACAGCGTCGTTCACGCTACCGATGCTGGATATCTTGGCATCAGGCCGGGCCAAGGCGCGGATGCCGCGTTCCTTGATCCTAGAGCCGACGCGTGAACTCGCTGCACAGGTTGCCGATAACTTCGAGACCTATGGCAAATATCAAAAACTCTCCAAGGCACTTCTGATTGGTGGCTCTTCGATGGAAGAGCAACTCAAGGTTCTGAACCGTGGCGTTGATGTATTGATCGCGACGCCTGGTCGATTGTTGGATGTTTTTGACCGCGGACACTTGTTGCTGACCGACGTCAAAGTCCTGGTGATTGATGAAGCTGACCGGATGCTCGACATGGGGTTCATTCCCGATGTTGAAAAGATCGTCAGCTTGTTGTCACCGATGCGCACGACGTTGTTGTTCTCGGCAACGATGCCAAAAGAAATTCGCCGCCTTGCGGAAAAATTCTTATCAAATCCAAAAGAGATTTCGGTTTCGGCTCCATCATCTACTTCTGACACCATTACGCAGGGTTTAATCAGCATTCAGGCGGCATCGCGCCAGCCCGGTGCAGCCCAAAAGGCCAAGCGCGACAAATTGCGCAGCTTGATTGCCGAGCAGACGGACCTCGAAAACGCATTGGTGTTCTGTAACCGTAAACGTGATGTTGATGTTGTTTTTCGTTCTTTGGAAAAACATGGACTGAATACCGCACGCCTGCACGGTGACATGGTTCAATCTGTGCGTATGGATACCTTGGATAAATTCAAGAACGGCGAAGTGTCGATCTTGGTTTGCTCTGACGTTGCTGCGCGTGGATTGGATATTCCAAGCGTTGGGCATGTGTTTAACTTTGACGTCCCGACCCATGCCGAGGACTACGTCCACCGCATCGGTCGTACAGGTCGCGCCGGTCGTTCTGGTAAAGCCTTTACGTTGGCGACAAAAGAAGACGCCAAGTATATTCGCGGAATTGAACAACTAATTGGCAAGCCGATCCCTCCATTGGGTGAAGAGGCCAAGAAAGTCGACGCACCAAAGAATAAAAAAGAAGAAGCCCCTTCTAAGGACGATGCGCCTAAAGAGGTCGTCGAAGATACCAAGTCTGATGACAAGCCTTCTGAAGAAAAAGAAGCACCAAAAAGACGCACGCGCTCTCGGAAAAAAGATAACGATAATGTGCCTGCCAAAGAACAGCCTGCGCCATCAGCCAAGCCTGAAGACGCCAAGGAATCGAAACCACGTGCACAACGTGGCGAGCGTCCTAAACGATCCCGTCAGGATCGTGGCCAGCAGGATATCGGTATGATCGCCGAGAATGAATCTGGATGGGGCGACGGAATGCCAGCATTCCTGACACAAAAAGTCGAACTCCCCAAAAAGTAATTTGAGGTTCAGCGATGAAAGTCGATCTTGCTGCGAACGCACGTGAAGCCGTTGCGATCGCCAAGCGTATTTCAATTGATCTTTATTCTGATACTAACACACGCCCAACCCCAGGTATGCGCAAAGCTATTGCCAATGCTGAGTGCGGAAATGAACAAGCCCTAGAAGATCCGACAACGAATGCACTTCAAGAACGCGTTGCCGATATGCTGGGCAAAGAAGCGGCTGTGTTTTTACCATCCGGTTCCATGTGCAATGAAATCGCCTATCGTGTCTGGGGACGCCAGGGTGATGAAATCATCATGGATAAAACAGGCCATGCGTTGCTGTTCGAAACAGGTGGGCCTGCGGCGCTATCGGGTTTGATGATCAAACAGTTGGATAGCCCCAACGGTATTTTCAGTCCTGAACAGTTTGAATCTGCTACCCATAGTTTTGGCCGTCATGCGCCACGTCCCCGCATTGTGAACATTGAAAACACAACGAATCTTGGCGGCGGCTGCGTTTGGCCGCTAGATAAAATTCAGGCGATCTCCGAAATGGCGCATGCAGCAGATATCAAAGTGCATATGGATGGCGCTCGTCTACTAAACGCCGTCGTTGCCAGTGGCATTCCTACGCGGGATTTCACTAAACATGTCGATAGTGTTTGGATCGATTTCTCAAAGGGGCTGGGATGCCCCATTGGTGGTGTCTTGGCAGGCCCAGCGGATTTCATCGACGAAGCATTTCGGACCAAACATCAGTTTGGTGGCGCGTTGCGGCAATCTGGAATTGTGACATCGGCGTGCCTTTATGCCCTTGATCACCATGTTGAGAGATTGGCAGACGATCACGCCAACGCTGCACGCCTGCACGCGGGATTGGCAAACATTTCAGGAATCAACCTTCAAAATGACATCTGTGAAACCAACCTGGTATTCTATGATGTCACGGTAAGTAACTTATCAGCTCCTGCATTAGCTGTGCTGTTGCTAGAGCGCGGGATCAGAATAGGTGCCTTATCGGAAACACGAATGCGCGCTGTGACACATCTGGATGTCAGCAAAGCCGATATCGATACGACGCTTCAGGCAATTAACGAGATTGTCTCGGCAGCTTAACTGAATTAGTCCAGCGCACTCATCGCGACGTCAGCGATATCATATAGTTTATCCGCATCAGGGTTGGCTTTGCCCAACACCAATATACCGTTCACGGTGGCCGTCAAATACCTTGCAATCGCGCGGGCATCATGGCGAACGCCAATTCCCCCCTCGCGTTGACCGCGGGTCACAAGTTCAAGAAAAGCGCCTTCCATGATTTCCAAACCTTGTGCGACGGCTTTCGCAGCATCAACATCAGTGCGTGATACCTCGATGGCACAATTGTTCAGATAGCACCCGCGGCGGCTTTCGAGTTTTAACATTCGCTCAACCGCGCGATCAAACAGCGCCCTGATGATTTTTCGGGCGGGTGCATCCATCTTGGCCGCATCGACAATTTGCGATGTGACGGATGCGACGTAGCGATCAATGGTTGAAATGAACAGGTCGTGTTTCGATCCGAACGTCGCATAGAAACTGGATTTGGAAATATCCATCGCCAAGATGAGATCACTCAACGATGTTGCGGTGTATCCTTGGCTCCAGAATATATCCATTGCCTGATCAAGAGCATGATCGACGTCGAATTCTTTTGTGCGCGCCATTGTTGGTCCTTTTCAACCAACCGAAATGCCGACCGTTGAGTGCTAGATAAGGCCGTGCAAAGGCGACGACGGATCGGCGTACATTTTCTTGGGCATGCGCCCTGCCAGATATGCCAGGCGCCCAGCTTCTACGGCTGCCTTCATTGCCCTCGCCATCAGGATCGGGTCCTTGGCTTCGGCAATGGCGGTATTCATCAACACCCCATCACAGCCTAATTCCATGGCGATGGCCGCATCGGATGCGGTGCCAACACCGGCATCCACGATTACGGGAACTTCGGTTTGCTCGATGATCAATCGCGTGTTTACCGGATTCTGAATGCCGAGGCCCGAACCGATCGGCGCACCCAGTGGCATGATGGCGACAGCGCCCGCTTCTTCAACCCGTTTACATAAGATTGGATCGTCAGAACAATACGCCATGACCTTGAAACCTTCATCAGTCAGTTTGGCCGTGGCCTCAATGGTTTCGGGCATCATGGGATACAGCGTCCGTGCTTCGCCCAAGATTTCTAATTTGACGAGATCCCAGCCGCCAGCTTCGCGTGCAAGCCTTAGGGTGCGAACAGCATCATCTGTTGTGAAACAGCCCGCCGTATTGGGTAGGTACGTGTATTTTTTTGGATCGATATAATCGATCAACAACGGTTGATCAGGATCGGTCAGGTTAACGCGGCGAACTGCCACCGTGACCATGTCGACGTCTGCGGCTTCGCAAGCCAAGCGATTAAGCTCGTACGATTCGTACTTACCGGTACCGATGATCAACCGTGACCTGAAAGTTTGCCCCGCGACAACAAGCGGATCGTCTTTGATTTGAGTAACAGAATCGGGCGCGCCGCCGCCGATGAAATGTACGATTTCCAAGCGATCACCATCACCAAGTCCGACTGACTCGTAAGATGATTTCGGTACGATCTCCAAATTCCGCTCCACAGCGACCTTTTTGGGATCCACGCCAATGCTGACTAGCAAGTCGTGAACGGTCATTTCTGTACCGAAATCTTGGGTTTCTCCGTTGATCGTAATCTTCATGGCAGTTGTCCTTAAACTCTTTGCATAAGTATGGGCAGATAGCGCCCGGCTTTCAACGCGACAAATCGGGATAAATCGTCCTGTTTAAGCTATGACCCCACGTGATATACGTTATGCGAATCAATTGCCAACTCGGCGATATCGGACCCGACCGTAATATGACAAAAACAGTAGCGATTTTGAACGGGCCCAACTTGAATTTGTTGGGCACAAGAGAGCCTGAAATATATGGATCCGAGACTTTGTCGGATATCCAACAACTGTGTGCGCAAAAAGCGGACGCATTGGGGCTATCCGTTGTTTTCAAGCAATCCAACATCGAAGGCGAATTGGTGACATGGATTCAAGAAGCCAAAGATAACGCGGTCGGCATCATCATCAATGCAGCGGCTTACACGCATACATCTGTTGCGATTCTGGATGCGTTGAATACATGTGATTGTCGGATTATTGAGGTGCATTTATCGAACATTCATCAGCGTGAATCCTTTCGCCATAAGTCCTATGTATCGCGGGCGGCAGATGGAATGATTTGCGGCTTAGGGTCTATTGGATACACGCTGGCACTCGACGCCATTGCAGCGCGATTAACGCGGGGAGACTAAAAACACATGGCAAAAGAAACAAAACCCCGACTGACCGTCGACGAAGGCTTAATTCGTCAATTGGCCAGTCTGCTCGATGATACGGGCTTGGGCGAGATTGAAGTCCAAGAAGGCGATAGCAAAATCAGAGTCGCAAAAGGTGGCACGACTGTCATGGCGTCATCCGCACCCGCAGCGGCGCCTGCTGCGTCTGCACCAGCGGCCCCTACTGCACCAGTGGTTGAGGACATAGCATCGCATCCAGGTGCTGTGACGTCGCCTATGGTTGGTGTGTGCTACATGTCTTCTGATCCGGCAACCCCACCATTCTGCTCTGTGGGAGATAACGTAAAAGAAGGTGACACTGTTTTGTTGATCGAAGCGATGAAAGTGTTCAACCCGATTACGGCTCATAAATCTGGGACTGTGTCCCGCATTCTTGTTGAAGACGGCACGCCAGTTGAGTTTGGCGAGCCGTTAGTCATCATCGAATAAGTCGTTTGCCCGGATGATTGAAAAACTCCTGATCGCGAACCGAGGCGAGATCGCACTTCGTATCCTGCGCGCTTGTCGCGAAATGGGGATTAAGTCTGTTGCGGTTCATTCGACAGCTGACGCAAATGCGATGCACGTTAGACTTGCTGATGAA
>DGNZ01000249.1 GCA_002389175.1 Rhodospirillaceae bacterium UBA4479
CATCAGAATACACAGCGACCGTCGCAATCCCCATTTTTCGCGCCGTTTTAATCACCCGACAAGCGATCTCGCCACGGTTTGCGATCAGGATTTTTTTGAACATTTTTGTTTCCCCGCCAATAGCACCCAACTCATAGTTTTAGGCTTTCGCGCGCCGTGTTTCGAGGTTTTTTTTCGCACGTGCAATATGATGCATCAATTCAGAACAATTACACCCCTAAAAACGACGCCTTAAGCTGCTTGTAAGCCTTTCCAATTAAAAGGTTACCAATTGTTTCGACAACCTATGTGTGGCTTTTCCTTGGATTATAGAAATGTCAGTATTCGCAAAATTTGTATGTCATAGATTGACTGAGTTTAAGGGACCCCATCGATAATGGCTGAGTTAGCTACCGAAAGCGTCGCGCAGGAAAACTGGGGTCTGATAACCCAAAGCCTTGATCGACTATCAGAGGGCATCACGATCATCGATGCCGATGACAAACTTGTCCTTTTCAATACTCAAGCCGCTGAATACCTCGGGATTGAAACCGACTCTATCGCGGTTGGTGTTTCGCTGCATGATCTGGTCGTTTCGGAAACTGGTGAAAAAGTATCTGACCCGGGTTCCTTGCTCATCCAGCAATTGGATGTGTCGCGGCAAGGCAAGCCACAGTTTTTTGAGCGCGAGGTCGGTGAAGGTAAAATCCTGAGCGTGCGCGCCAATCCGATTCCTGGTGGCGGTGTGATCACGCTTTATACCGATATCACCGAACGCAAAGCCTTTGAAAAACGCCTGATTGATATGGCGACCCGTGATGAATTGACTGGGCTGATTAACCCCGTCGCGAATTCTTTACCCTCGCCGCGCACGAGGAAGAGCGCGCCAAACGCGAAGGCCATGTCGTCAGCGTGATGATGTTAGATGCCGACTACTTTAAGAAAATCAACGACACGTTTGGCCATTCGGCCGGAGATGATGTGCTACGTGATTTGGCAGACAACTGTCGTAAAATTTTCCGAAAAACTGACGTGGTTGGCCGTTATGGCGGAGAAGAATTTGCCGTCATGTTGCCGGGCGCAGAAGAGAAAATGGCAAAAATTATCGCCGAGCGTATTCGGAGTTCAATCGAAGCCAGCACCGTTAAGCATGACGATGAAGACATCAACTATACGGTCAGCATTGGTATCGCATGTGCGACGGGCAAAGACGTAAAGATAGAAGAACTCCTCGATCGCGCGGATCGCGCTCTTTATACGGCAAAAGCAGAAGGTCGGAACCGCGCTGTCTTCGACGCGGCCGCATAGAATTATGTCACGTATTTTAACATTAGCAGTCGCCCAGTCCGGCCCCATTCAAAAATCAGAAGACCGCCAGGCCGTCGTTGCCCGGCTGTGCAAAATGCTGGGCGATGCTGCTGATGCCGGGGCGGATGTTGTCGTCTTCACGGAATTGGCGCTGACGACGTTTTTCCCCCGCTTCTACGCCGAAGATCGCACCGAGATGGACCATTGGTTTGAGACCGAGATGCCCAATCCATCCGTGCAGCCGCTTTTTGATTTGGCTAAGGAAAAATCCATCGGTTTTTATCTTGGATTTGCGGAGCTTACCCCAGAGGGACACCACTTCAACACATCCATCATCGTCGATAAATCAGGCCAGCAGGTCGGTAAATACCGCAAAGTTCATTTGCCCGGACATGACGGCTTTGATCCTGACCGGAGCTTCCAACACCTGGAAAAAAGATATTTTGAACCCGGTGATTTGGGATTCAATGCCTGGTCCACGATGGGTGGCATCATGGGCATGTGCATATGTAATGATCGTCGTTGGCCGGAAACCTTCCGCGAATTGGGCCTCCAGGGTACCGAACTGATCATGCTTGGCTACAATACGCCTTCGTCTAATTCACAAATGGCGTCTGAAACCAGCGATATGCGCAAGTTTCATAATCGGCTGTGTTTGCAGTCAGCGGCCTATCAGAATTCGACATTCATTGCCGCCTGCGCCAAGGCAGGAGACGAAGACGGCCACCATTTGTATGGCGAGAGCTGCATTATTGACCCCAATGGTGAAATACTGGCCATGGCGAAAACCGAAGAAGACGAACTTGTCATCGCCACCATCGATTTAGATGCCACGCGCTTTGGCAAGGAAACAGTCTTTGACTTTGCACGCCACCGTCGCCCTGAACATTATGGGCGTATCGGTTCCCAAACAGGGGTCACACTGCCCGGCAAGGATACGGACTAACACACGCATTACATTGGCAGATGCCATTATTTTGCCGTAAACTTCAAATAGGGATGTATATCTAAGACAAGCAACCGTGCGGAACCGAGCCGCGCGGCAATAAAAGAATAATGTCAAAGCTTGTCGACTTGGGGAGATAAAAACATGGCTGCCAACGACATAACCTTTAGGCCTGCCACACGTGCAGATTCCCACGTCATTGCTGAGCTTTTTCAAATATCGGCAGAAGGTGTTGCTGACTATGTCTGGAGCACCCTTCCCGACCTTGAGTTTCAAGGGATGGACTTGCTCGATATCGGCGCCAAGCGCTATGAGCGTGAAGGAGTCAATTTCTCTTACCAAAACTGCGATTTGGCTGAAATTGACGACGAAGCCGTTGGTATGCTCCACGCCTATGCCATGGGCAGCGACGTCGGCAATGTGCCTGATGATTGCGACCCAGTCCTGCGCCCTTATATGGAGCTTGAGGAACCGAATAGCCTCTATATTTCGGGATTGGCGATGTTCAACAAATTCCGCGGCCGTGGTGCAGGCACCCGGTTGCTCGACTTCGCCTTCAAACGCGCGCGTGCCGAGAGCTTAAAGAAGATTTCGCTGATCTGTTTTGAAGAAAACGAAGATGCCTACCGCTTATACAGCCGCGAAGGTTTCAAAGACCGCAAACGCAGCGCCGTGGTGCCACATCCGCTTATTAAACACGGCGGCGACGCCGTCTTGATGGTCAGAGAGAACTAAAGGCGCAAAATAAAAGTAGCCACCCCGCGACTAAAGCGGGATGTTGTCGTGCTTTTTCCATGGGTTTTCGAGATCTTTGTCTTTCAACATCCTGAGTGATTTGCACAACCGTTTACGGGTTGAGTGCGGCATAATCACATCGTCGATGAAGCCCCGTGCCCCCGCAATAAAGGGGTTTGAAAAGCGTTTGCGGTATTCTTCTGTCCGGTTGGCAATTTTTTCTTCGTCGCCAATATCAGCACGGAAAATGATCTCAACGGCACCCTTTGGCCCCATCACAGCAATTTCTGCAGATGGCCAGGCATAGTTCACGTCCCCACGGAGATGTTTGGAACTCATCACATCATACGCACCGCCATAAGCTTTGCGGGTGATCACAGTCACCTTAGGGACGGTGGCTTCTGCGTAGGCATACAGCAATTTCGCACCATGTTTAATGATCCCACCATATTCCTGACTTGTACCCGGCATGAAGCCAGGAACGTCAACGAGGGTCACGATTGGAATGTTAAAACAGTCACAGAAGCGAACAAAGCGCGCGGCTTTGATGGATGAATTGATATCCAAGCATCCGGCAAGCACCATGGGCTGATTGGCAACGATGCCAACAGTCGAGCCTTCCATCCTTGCGAAACCAATGATGATATTGGCCGCGTAATTAGGTTGGAGCTCAAAGAAATCACCTTCATCAACGATTTTAGTAATCAATTCCTTCATGTCATATGGCTTGTTGGGGTTATCCGGAACAAGTGTATCCAATGACATTTCAACACGATCATGTGGATCTGGTGTCGGGCGATATGGCGCGTCTTCGCGGTTATTTGCCGGCAGGAAGTCAATAAACCGGCGAAGGTACAACAATGCTTCCATGTCGTTCGTGAATGCGCGGTCTGCGACACCCGACTTCGTAGTATGCGTAGTTGCCCCACCCAGGCTTTCAGCAGTGACTTCTTCGTGCGTCACCGTTTTCACAACTTCTGGACCAGTCACGAACATGTAGCTGGTGTCTTCGATCATAAAGATAAAATCAGTCATCGAAGGCGAATAAACCGCGCCACCTGCACATGGACCCATGATCATGGACACCTGCGGTACCACACCCGATGCCAGCACATTGCGCTGAAATACCTCGGCATAACCCGCAAGACTATCGACGCCTTCTTGGATACGTGCCCCACCAGAATCGTTTAAACCGATGACGGGTGCGCCAACCTTCATGGCTTGGTCCATGATCTTACAAATCTTATTTGCGTGGCTTTCAGACAAGGAGCCGCCAAAAACTGTGAAATCTTGAGAGAAAACAAATACGAGACGCCCATTAACGGTGCCATACCCCGTCACCACACCATCGCCGGGCGTAGAGGTTTCCTGCATGTTGAAATCGGTGCATCGATGCTCGACAAACATATCCCATTCCTCGAACGATTCCTCGTCGAGGAAAACGTCAATACGCTCGCGGGCTGTCAGTTTCCCGCGGTCATGCTGGGCATCGATTCGCTTCTGGCCACCACCAAGACGCGCACGTTTCCGACGCTCTTCAAGTTCATGGATAATTTCTTGCATCATTTTTCCCCAATTGAAGGCGTATTTGGGCCGATTTTCCAGATATCTAGGCGCGGTGCAAGCTTAGGTAAGTTTCTGCCGCCAGTATATCTGTTTTCAGGCTTTCTAACCGAACCTCAGCCTCATGGTCCAAACCCCATAACTTGCTTTGATGTATCTCGTCGACTTGCGATGCAATGGCGGCTTGATCACCATCAATTTTGCCCAATGCCAAGCCCAAAGCAATCACAACAGACCCTGACGCCTGGGTCACCACGGATACAGCGCTCAACTCGTGGTCATCAAATCTCTGGACAACTTTTGAAACCTTGGTCAGGGATGCAATCTCCTGCGGTTGGGGCAGGATTTCTGTCGTCGATACCAACGGAGCCCCGAGATCGTCAGCAATCCAATCCAATAGCGGCTGCCAGTGCGCAGTCTGCATTTCAACAAGATCAGATGGGGCGTTTGCGCGATAACAAACCATGTCCGTTTCGGCATATTTTGCGATCAAACCTAGAATTTCTGATCTGTTCTCAGATATCCGGTCAATCGCGGTGCACGCAATCTGCGTCAACGGCATGGTATCAGGATCAATCTTTTCCCCTTGGGCCCGCCATTCATCTGCTACAGCATCAGCCAAGCCCCGTGTTTCAAGCCGCAAATCAGCTTTACCCGGGGTCTTAACCGCCCTGTTATCCAATAGAACCGCAAATTGGCCACCGTCAACCTCCTCCACACTGACGTCGGTGTAGAAGCGCTTAATAAGCCTCGCTATTCGATCTTTCGTACTTTTTAGTTTCACGTTTGAAGTTCAATTCCCAAACAAGGACTTAAGACCCTTAGATATTCCTTCGGCAGCCCCTTCTACGGCACCTTCAGCTCCGCTCTTCTGTGGGGCCGGCTCTGCTGAACCACCACTAGAACCGCTATCCGCTTCAGCCAGTTCGCCTGGAACAACCTTTTTCCCAGCCAATGCGGGCGTGCAGTAATCCGTTTTATCCACGGCATCGGTTGCACGATTAAAGATACCTTCAGCCAACAGTGACAAACCACCGGTCGCGATGGCAGCAGCCCCCTTTGCAACGGTCCCAGCAGCGTTGCCAAGCATAGCACCTTTGCTGAGTTCCCATTCAGGCTTCAAGAACGTCCCTGAAATTGTTACTGGAACCACGGCTGCGCTGGCGAGGCTGGCATTTTTGGCACGTGGATCAATGATCAGTGCCAATTTCTCATCGCGAAGGTCAATGTTGCCAACACCGATGGCCGACAACCCACCGGTCTCAAACACCATCGAATGAACCCCTGCCATGCCATTGCTGATCTTTAAGTTCACAACACCGCATTTCAGCGTCTTATCGTCTTTAGAATTAAAGCCCGGCAGAATCTACAGAACATCAGAAGACGCAATGTTGAGCGCGGAACTGTCGATTTTTCCATTCTCGGTCTTAACGAACACACTGCCGTTTAAGCCTGCCATCAAGGCACGAACCGAACCACCACCACCTGAAATATCAATGTTGGCGTCCAATTTTCCTTGGGCAATGTCAGTTAAGCCGCGCTGTTTAAGGAGTTCACCATAATCAAGGCCGGCAGCGCTTAGCTTTGCCGCCAACGTTGGCGTTGCTTTTGACCCGTCCAAAGCAACACGACCACCGATAGTTGTCCCAACAACCGTGGCGGCTAGTGGATCAACATTCAGATTGCCGCCTTTTAAGGACAGTTTAATAGAAAAATTATCGATTTCATTGCCTTGGACGATGATTTTCTTGCCATTAAAGGTCAAATCCACATCGGCAGCCTTAAGGCCATCCAACGGCAATGGATCTTTTGGGAACACCCGACCATCCGCAGGCGGTGGTGCTGGTTCAGCGGGGGCCGCACTTTCTTCGCTTGGTGGCAGCAATTCATCAACATCAATCAGGTTTGATGTCAGGGCGGCATCAATAATGGGTTTCGACCCGCCGATATTCGCCGTGACACTACCCGCAATATCCGTTTTTCCGACCGACAGCGACAAGCCATTCAGTTTCGCGCTTTTGCCATCAAATGCCAGTTTTGTGGATAGCTCAACCGTATCGGCGCCAAGCTTGGGGGCGACCAAATCAGGCACCACAGATGCGACATCAGCCAACGTTTTGGTAATAGATGGAATGGACAATTTGATATCACCATTGACGGCCAAGTTACCACCAGGTGTTCCTAATGTGCCTTTATAAGTTGTATCAACATTAAACGCTTGGGCTTTGATATCAATAGGATAAACGCCATTCTGACTTGCCATTTGCGCAACAGAACCAAGTGTTCCTTCGACAGTGAATGGCTTCTCGTTCAGGCTGCCCTTTAACGCCATCGTGACAGGCGTACCGATGGAACCTGCAGCCGCCGTCATTTCATCTAGTGCAACCCTATATTCTTGACCGCTGACACCGTCTTTGTAGGTGACGCGGATATCTTTCATGACGACTTGATCAACCGAAGGCAGCGTCGCAGCGCCGCCGCTTTCAGCAGGTTCTGATTCTGCCGGTTTAGCTCCGGAAAATTCCCAGTTTCCAACACCGTTCTTATCGGTCTCGGCCAACAAGTCGACGCCTTCAACCAGCAATCGATTGACCACGACCTGACCACTTAATAAGGGGATCAAAGATACTTCTGCAGCAAAGCGGTCAATCCGCACCATGTCGGGGCGAGATCCCCAATCGGCATTGGCAAACGTGACCCCATCTACGGCCAGCGCTGGGTTTAGAGATATTTCCAAATTCAGGTCGCCCGCAATGACCAGGTCACGCCCGGTCGCTTTTTTGGCTTCCTCGGCGATCAAGCCTTTGTATTCGTTGAAATCCAACGTGCTCAGGATCGCGACCCCGGCTACCACGACGGCAACCAACAGGACAGCAATACCACCAAATATCTTAACCCACTTGCTCATGAGAAGATCCCTTCTTTTGAGTTTAAAAGCGTCCCTAGCTCCCCAGCCGAGTCCACGATGAACGAAGCGCCCGCCGTCTTCAAGTCCTCTGGTGCATGATAGCCCCATGACACGCCAATTGCTGTAATTCCAGCAGCCTTGGCCATCTCAATGTCATAGGTTGTATCGCCAATCATCACCGTTTCGCTGGTCTTGGCCCCCGTTTCAGCCAATGCGAACTCTAACATCTGGGGATCGGGTTTCCCGCGTGCTTTATCCGCTGTCTGCAGCGTCTGAAAATGGTGATGAAGATCGTGGTGATCCAACGTGGCTTTCAGTCCCCGCATCGACTTGCCTGTCGCGACGCCTAAAATCCACTCTGCAGCCACCAAATCGTCTAATACAGCGTTGATGCCATCATATAGCGGCTCTTCCAATCGCCCTTCGGCGCGCATATCACCCCAAGATTGAGAATACGCCTTGGCCATTTCTTCAGCGGGGGCCGCAGAGTCGTTTGCGATCATCTCTATCGCCTGAACCAGTGGCAGTCCGACCACTTTTCGCACATCCGCGATATCCGGTTTTGGGTAACCAACCGACGTAAATGCATCGGCCATACAAGCATTGATAGCAAATTGACTATCGACGAGCGTGCCATCGCAATCGAAAACAGCAAGTTTCAACATGGGAGTCCAAAAATTCAGTGTAAATCCAATTATAACGTGGCGAACAGTATCGACAGATGTAACAAACTGCAACGTGAACACCCTTGATTCATAGGGGCTAAGACAGGCACAATAGATATGAACACGTTAAAGCGGATGGCCCACTTGGCTTAACCGCTCTGTAGGGTATCTGAGGGAGGTCATTTCTACGCATGTTCGCTTAACCGAAGTGGGTTAGCTCCGGCATTACTTGCTACGATCAGTGCCGCTGCTCGGAAGGCAGTGAGAGGCTGAGGCGGTAGCCGACTTTCATCATAATGAGATCACAACAGAAAATTGGGGACCAAATATGAAATTCTATAAATTAGCAATTGCTGGCGTCATGCTGCCTTTCCTTGCTGCATGTGCAGTTGGACCAGACACGATGGCCACAAAGAACATGTCGAACACTAGCACGCCGTTTAACAAGGCGCTGCAATCAGAATACGTCATGCTCGCCGAAGCAGAAGCAAAAGAGTACGACACTGAGGATGCTATCTACTTCAACGACAAGGCAATGATGGCTGCTAAAGGCGGCGACGTTCAACCACAAGAGATCAAAGAACGTAAAATCACTGGCGATGCTCAGTGGGAACTAGAAGCTGCGCGCCAATCACTTCGTGGACTGTTGCTTTCGGGTGGTAAAGACTTCGCTCCTGCAGAATCTGCTCGTGCTCAAGCAATGTTCGATTGCTGGCTTCAAGAGCAAGAAGAAGGCGACCAAATTGCACACATCAATGCATGTCGTTCTGGCTTTGATGATGCATTCAACGCTGCAGAAGCAAAACGCCCTGCGCCAAAAGTCGCAGCACCGATGAAGAAAGAAATGGCACTTCCTGGGCCATACATCGTTTACTTCGACTTCGATAGCTTTGACCTCACCGCATCCGGTGAAGCTGTTATCGCAAAAGCTGCTGCAGAAGGCATGGCCGCTGACGCTAAAGGCGTTATCGTAACCGGTCACACTGACACAGCTGGTTCGAATGACTACAACGATGGCCTATCTCGTGCCCGTGCTTCTAGCGTCGGCAACCAGCTAATGGTTGAAGGCATCGCACGCAGCATGGTCAAACGTGGTGCATCTGGTGAAACTGCTCCTGCAGTCAACACTGATGACGGCACAAAAGAAGCGCGTAACCGCCGTGTGACGATTACTTTCACACGCTAACGCACGCTTCCAATAAGCGTTTAAAGAGCGCCAAGCCTTCGGGCTTGGCGTTTTTTTACGTCCGCTTTCAGGCAGGAAATGTGTGTCAAAAAAAGGGGCCGCCATAAAGGCGGCCCTTAGGGGGAGTGTGACCGTTCCGAGCGTGCGCCCGGAAGCGGCGATAGTTAAAAAGATGACACAGAAGCCGCATCATCATTTGCTAATATAGATTGCTTAACTGAAAAGTACCTGACGTCAGCAAATGCGCATCAGAGTTGGTGAAGTCCAGCTTTTCGAAGGTTCTGTGGCGGGAACGAGATCGTAAACACTGACCCACCACGCTTGTTATCACTGATACCCACTTCTGCTTCGTGTGCATCAGCGACAGCCCTGACAATGTTCAACCCCAACCCTGCGCCACTCCCACGGCGATCAGATCGTGTGAACTTCTCGAAAAGCTTGGCCCTTTCCTGAAACGATACCCCTCGCCCCCGATCCAAAACTTGGATGGTGATCGGGTCATCGGTGATACGAATAACGATCTCAGATCCGCGCGAGGAATACTTTATCGCATTTTCAATGAGATTTCTGAGCGCGTGCTCGATAGCGCCAGTATCACCGTTGATCAACAAGGGCTTTTGGTCACCATCTAATTCTAACGACCGATCTTCTTTGATGGCCGCTGGTGCCAAACTGCTCACCACATTGATTGCGATTTGGTTCAGGTCTGCTTGGCTTCCCGGAAGGATAACCAGATTATCATACCGGGTCAGGGTCAGAAGCTGCTCAACCATCCGTGCAAGCGAGTCGACCTCGCGTTTCAATTCACGGACGTTGTCTCCGTCCCCTAAACTATCCAGATTGGACCGTAATACAGCCAATGGTGTCCGCAGTTGATGGGCAACACTGGCCGCAAAATCACGATGGTGCTGATCACTTTTTTGAAGGGCATCCATCGCACGCTTCAGGTCGGTGATATCTCGGGCCATTGTAACAGTAGCGCCATTTGGAAGTCGTTCTTCATCGACAAAAACACGCCGACCATCTGACATATCCAACTCGAACGGGCCACTCGTCTGACGCCGCCGGGCCATTCGTCGCCGCACCCATGATTCTGTGTTTTCCTCGGCATCGACATAACGACCGCTTTTGATTTCCGCGTTGAGTAAATCATCAAACTTACTGCCGGGCTGCGCGAGATCGCCAAACTGTCGGTTTAATTCACGGAACCGCGCATTTGAAATGACCAAGC
>DGNZ01000353.1 GCA_002389175.1 Rhodospirillaceae bacterium UBA4479
ACATTCACGCTTTCCAACACAGGGGGAATGGAAGAGGCGACAATTTTGTCCACGCGCCCCGTCATCAATGCTCCGCAAACGGCAACGCTTTGGGTCTCAAAAATTCAAAACCGACCGATTGTTGTCGATGATCAGCTGACTGTTGGTATGGTGTTGAATGCCAGTCTTAGTTTTGATCATCGGTTTATTGATGGCGCCGATGCCATCGCTTTTATCAATGATCTCGCTGACATGATAGAAAACCCAGAAAAAGCATTGGCCGACGAATGAGGATGAACGTATGAGCGGAACGAATGCCGCCCCACAATATCAACAGGTTGCCGACACACTGCGCAGGCGGATCATCCGTGGTGAGTACGGCAAGGGCGATGTCATTCCGACGGCGGCCAAGTTAGAAGACCTGTTTTCCGTATCCAACATTACGATCCGAAAAGCATTGGCGATATTGGGTGATGAGGGATGGATCAGCGGGCGTCGTGGTGTAGGCACCGTTGTTGTCAGTGTTCCAGAAAATAAGCGTCTTAATATCGCGGTTTCAGGCGATTTTACAGATTGGGTCGATACGGCAAGTGGCAAGAGTTTGCCCATTGAACAAGACGTGATTGGATGTGGTGTAGAGGAAGGTTCCGGTGTTGTAAGGTCACAGCTACGTGCAGCAGCTGAGCAAAAGCTATGGGTCATGAGGCGTATCCGTCGTATATTTGGGAATATCATTTCATACCATGTGAACTTTGCATTACCTGAAAGATTGGGGACCATTACCGCTGATAACATGACAGGCAGTCGGAATTTTGTTGATGTCCTTCGTGAAGATTGCGGATGCGAATTGGTGCGCATGGATCAAACTGTCGAAGCGAGTGTCGCCGACCGTGATTTGTCAGATCTGCTGAATGTTGATTTTGGTACCCCATTGTTTTTTGTCGAAAACAAATACACAGATCGGTCAGAAGATGTGGTTGCCGTGAGCCACCTGTTTTTGCGCGGTGATCATTATGCCTATCAGACATCCATATCTTTGGGTGTTTCTGATTCTAAAAATGGAACAAAGTTATGAGTGATACATATCCAACCAAAGTACGTCTCCGTGAAGTGGGGCCACGCGATGGCTTTCAGAACATTCATCAATTTATCCCGACGGAACAAAAGATCGAAACCGTTCGCGCTTTGGCATCTGCAGGAATCCGCGAGATGGAAGTCACATCTTTTGTAAGCGCTAAAGTCATTCCGCAAATGGTGGATGCCGCAGATGTGCTTGCGGGAACTGAGGGTTTGGGAATCGTGCGCTCTGTGCTTGTTCCAACGCCAAAGCGGGCGGAGCAGGCGATTGCTGCTGGTGCTGATGAACTAATCGTCTTTTTATCGGCGAGCGAAGCTCACAATCAGGCCAATGTTAATCGCTCGATCTCAGAATCTCTCGCAGGTTTGGATACGATCTTTGCGCTCGCAAATGCCAGCAAAACGCCTGTGATCGGCGCCATGGCTGTCAGCTTTGGGTGTCCTTACGAAGGCAAAGTCCCGCTCGAAAAAATCCTCGATATATCGTCGGCATTTCGTGAGGCGGGCGCAGCTGGTGTGGTGTTTGGTGATACCACTGGCATGGCAAATCCACAGTTGGTGACATCATTGGTCAAAGCGTATCAGGACAGGTTCGGTGAAACTGATTTTTCACTGCATTTTCATAACAACCGAGGCACTGCGATGGCTAATCTGTTGGCGGCGATGGCGGCAGGGGCAACGACATTTGATACAGCATTTGGCGGAACTGGCGGGTGCCCGACAGTTCCCAAAGCAGCTGGTAATTTGGCGACCGAAGATGTTGTCGGATTGTTGGATGAAATGGGTATTGAGACAGGGATTGATTTACCTGCGGTCATAATCGCGGCACGTGCGTTGGAGGAATCGCTCGGCTATGAGCTTTCGGGGCAAGTAATGAAAAGTGGCCCCGTTGATTGGACGCCCCAGCCCGGATACGGCCCAGCTTAAGCCCAACACAAAGTAATTACGGAAATAGAATTTATGGAAAATAGACCTCTCCCTCTTGCCGGGATTCGTGTCCTTGAACTTGGGCATGTGGTCATGGGCTCATCGTGTGGCTTGATCCTGGCCGACATGGGGGCCGATGTTATCAAGATCGAGAAATCTCCCAAAGGTGACGATACTCGTCGGTTTACTGGATTTGGCGCGGGGCTTTTCCATTATTTTAACCGCAATAAGAAAAGCCTCGTCATCGATCTGAAATCAGAGGAAGGCAAGAACGTCCTGCGGCGTGCGATTAAAGATGCCGATGTATTAGTTGAGAATTTCGGCCCTGGTGCGGTTAAACGCTTGGGGTTTGGGTATGACGATTGCCAAAAGATCAATCCTCGCCTGATTTATTGTTCGCTCAAGGGGTTCATGCCGGGACCTTATGAGAACCGGCCCAGCCTGGATAATCTGGTTCAAATGATGGGTGGTCTTTCGTATATGACGGGACCAAAGGGACGTCCATTGCGGGCGGGGGCCTCTGTCACAGACATCCTGGGTGGGACCTTTGGTGCCTTGGGTATTATCACGGCATTGAACGAACGACGTGACACGGAAAAAGGACAACAGGTTACTGCTACACTTTTTGAAGCGACGGCGTTTCTGGTTGGCCAGCACATGTCTGCAGCCGCTGTTACCGGCGAGGCACTGCCGCCTATGCCAGAAGGACACGATCCTTGGGCGATCTATGATCTTTTCGAGACTAAGTCTGGCGATCAGGTGTGCATCGGTGTGATCAGTGATCGGCATTGGGTTGCACTTTGTGATGTTCTTGAGATGACGGAACTGAAAAAGCCGGAATATGCCACCAACGATGGCCGCAAAGAGGCCAAGGATTATTTGTTGGGTTCATTGCAAAAAAGAATTCTAGAACTTGAAACCGACGACCTGCTGGCGCGCTGCGAACGTGCAGGCTTACCGTTCGCGCCGGTCAGAGAGCCTGTCGATTTGTTTGAAGACCATCATTTGCTGGAAAGCGGTGGCATGGTTGAGACGCAATTACCCGATGGGCGCTCGGCGATGTTGCCAAAAATCCCCCTGCAAATGAATGATCATGATTTTGGTTTGCGACTTCAGACCCCATCAATAGGTGAGGGTACGCGAGCATACCTTGCTGAATTGGGATTAGAGAAAGATGAGATTGAGGTATTGTTATCTCAATCAATCGTGACCATCGACGATGAGGCGAGTAACGACACGGAATAACTCAGGCCGTACACTATCTCATGATTTGATATGGTAGATAGAGCGCTAAATCCTGCCAGAACCACAACAGCGTGGCAGTCAAAAGCATAATGATGGCGAACGGGATCGCGCCCTTGGCAACTTCGTGCAGGCTGGCTTTGCCGACGGCTTGAATAATAAACAAGTTCATCCCGACGGGGGGCGTGATCAACGCGGTTTCAATCAGCACGACAAAGAAAATACCAAACCAGATTGGATCAATCCCTGCATCGATCACAGCGGGCAGTAGCACTGGCACCATAATCAAAAGCATTGATAGGCTTTCAAGGAAGAAGCCGATTAGAAGCAGGACGGCACCAACGGCAAGGATGAACATGCCGGGCGTAGAGAAGTTTTCGACCAACAACGCACTGATCGATTGGGGAATTAAATAGAGCGTAATCGCATACGAAAACACTTTTGCCCCGGCAACGATCAACAAAACCATCACTGTTGTACGTAAAGAGGTTTCGACACTTTCTTTTAGTTTCGGCCAATCCATCCGCCCCATGGAGAACGTGATGATTAGGGCAAATATAAACCCAAGTCCGGCGCTCTCGGATGGTGTCGCAATCCCGGCATAGATCGAACCAATAACGCCAGCTGCCAGCAATACGATAGGTAACGCGATCATCGTCGCGCGCATTCTTTCGTTCCAAGTGGCTTTTGGTATTTTTTGATATCCGCTGGAAACCCTGGAATAGAGTACCCCATAAATGATGAAGCATGTTGCCAGGAATAGCCCAGGCCCAATGCCCGCCAAAAATAATGTGGGGATCGAAGATTCTGTAATGATGCCGTATATGATCAATGGAATCGATGGTGGGATCAGAATGCCGAGCGTGCCTCCTGCGGCCAGCATGCCGAGGACAAACGGGCGGTCATAGCCGCGTTTTGTCATTTCTGGGATGGCGACTGTCCCGATGGTTGCCGCCGTTGCAACAGATGAGCCTGAAATTGCAGAAAACATCGTACAAGACATGATGGTTGCAACGCCGAGGCCTCCTGGCCAATGGCCAACCCAGCTTTGCACAGCGGAATAGAGATCTCGGCCTACACCACCGCGCAGCAGTACATTAGACATCAGCAAAAACATTGGCACTGCCAGCAGTTCGAAACTGTCCATTGAGCCATGGAGCCGCTGTGGTACCGCAACCATGGGCAGGCCTTTGAATGCCAAAAGGATGACACCTAGACCCCCAAGCGCAAAGGCGACGGGTGTACGCAAAATGAGAAGTGCCAATAGGGCGGTCAGGATCAAAAATGTTTCCATTAGTGATTCGATTCCATGACATCATCAGGAGGAATTTGACCGGTCCAAACGCGGATCAATTCAGCGATGGCCTGGAGCATTAACAGTACGCACCCGACCCATACCGGTGCATGGGTAATCATCTTGGGCGGGGCCAGATAAGTATCGGTGGTGTGACCTGCGAGGGTCGATTTGAGCCACAGTTCGAAACCATAATACGCTGCCGCGCCCGCAAATATATAAAGGATCACGATCGCAAATGTTTCAGCAAGGCGACGCCGGAGCGTCGTCGGATCTGAGAGGATGATTTGGATGGTGACCATCTCGCGATGTTTCAGCACATATGCAGCGGCCATAAAGACCACCCAAATTTGCAAAATGCGACTGACTTCATCGACCCATATGGTCGGCGCGATAAAGACGTATCGCATGACGATTTCAAAGGTAATAAAGAAACCAATGGCAACCAGACACCAAGCGCTAAGCTTGCCCGTAAACTCGGTTATCGCGTCTACGATGCGAATAAACATGGATGAGGCCCGTTGGTCGAAATGAAGCAGGTAGTGTTCTCGATGGAAGCAGCATTTCAGCCGCTTCCATCAATAACAAGATTTAGATACTACATGGCACCTTTAATGGCAGCCAATGCAGCGGCACCCGTGGCACCTGTTTCTTCAACAAAGCGTTTTTCAATACCGACCAACGCTTTTGTCCATTCGGCACGCTGAGCATCCGTTAATTGAACGATATTGATCTTAGATTTCATTTCCTCGGCGATGGCATCTTCTGTTGCATACACTTGATCACGAAGCTTTGCTTCGACTTCTAGTGCGGCAGCGTTGATGATTGCCTTGTTTTTATCCGAGAGACCTTCATAGAAATCATTGTTGATGACAGCGATGAATTCGATCGCACTGTCATGGGTTAACGTTGCGTGCTCCATCACTTCATGGAGTTTGCGCGATTTGATGGTGGACACGCCGGTCATACCCACATCGACGGCTTTTTGCTGATAGGCTAGGAACTGCTTGGACCCAGACATCAACGTCGGCGCGCCACCAAGCGCTTCGACCGTCCAGCCCTGCATTTTACCGTAAGTGCGGACTTTCTTACCTTTGAGGTCCGAAGGCTTGATGATCGGATTGCCATTATTCAGATAAATGTTCCGACCAAAAGCCTGCCACCACAGAACCTTGTTATTGGTTTCTTTCAGGATGGCCGCGTCGATTTCTTTACGTAGTGCAGATCCTGGAGCAACTGAGCGACGCAAGTGTTGTTCGTCTTTGAAAATGAAAGGGATCGAGATCACATCGACGGCAGGGACTGTGCCCGCGAAGCGACCAATAAAGGTCGAGCCCGCTTCGACTGCGCCAGAGCCAACAGCACCTGGAACTTCTTTGTCTTTAAATAACTGAGCCGACGGGAAAATTTGCGTTTTGATGTCGCCGCCTGATTTTTCTTCGACGATTTTCCCGAAGTCTTTCCAGTTTTCAGTGGCAAAATGCTTGTCGGGCAGCTGCATTGTGATGCGGATCGTGGTTTCTGCATTTGCATCATGAGACAACGCAAAAGTTGCACCCGCAGCAAGGATGGCTGATGCGGTCACGTATTTAAGTGTCGTGGTAAAGCTTTGTAAGATTGGTTTCACGGTTTTCCTCCGATGTCTCCGCGATGGATGTTTTCTGCGCCAATGGCATCTTTATACAATTGCGCCATCATGCAACAAATATCAAAAACCATTATAGTATACCTATATACGTTTTTTAAAAGCTGAATCCTTTCAGCAACATAACATATAGGTTCAATAATGTGTTTTGTGAGTGCATTTTTGAAGCTTCGAGGTTTCTGAAACGCCAAAATTTATTGATTTTTGGATAAATCATCCAATCGATCAACGCGCCGGATGCTTGGGAATATCAGACACCAAATTCCGGTTATAGCTAGGGTCGCGACGCCTCCAATCACGACAGCAGGCACTGTCCCCCAGCCTGCGGCCATGATACCAGCGCGGAAATCTCCAAGTTCATTGGAAGCATTTATAGAAACAGAATTTACTGCACTCACGCGTCCTCGCATGTTATCCGGTGTTGCGATCTGGACCAATGTCTGTCGGACATAGACGCTGACCATGTCAGCCGCCCCGTATGCCCCGAGGGCAACAAGCGATATCCAAAATGTTTCAGACAAACCAAAGACAATGATGGAGATGCTGAAAACCGCGAGAGAGAAAAACAATGCAGGGCCCATGTAGCGCGGGGCTGCCAACTGGGTCAGCACAAGGCCCAGCATTAATGATCCGATGGCTGGCATTGATCGCATGACGCCAAGACCTGCTGGCCCGACGTTTAGAATGTCGCTTGCATAGATCGGCAACAGCGCCATCACACCACCAAACAAAACGGCAAGCAGATCAATTGAAACCGCACCCAAGACAATCTTGTTGCGCCAGACATACATGAAACCACCAAGTACTGTTTGCAGATTAACGGGTTGTTTTTCAAAAGAGCGCGTCGTTTTTGCAATCACAGCGCCTGAGACAGCACTTAGGGCAAAGAATAAAATGATTACGGCATACACGCCATCTGCCACCCATGCGATGAGCAAGCCGCCTAATGCGGGGCCAAGTAATTGCGCTGCTTTGTTCGCTGATGATGTGAACGCAACTGCGCGGGGGAATTGCTCTGTAGGCAATAGATTGGGCAAAATAGCTTGGCTGGCGGGGTGATAAAACCCGCGTGCCGCGCCATGCAATACCAAGATGGATAGGATGATCGGCATAGTGGCTATGCCCAGCGTCAATACAGTGAGCGTCATCCCCACGGTAAACATAAGAATAAAATTGGAGATGATCAGTATCAGTCTTCGATCAAACCTATCTGCGGCGACGCCTGCCACCAAGAAGAGTGCGAACACGGGGGCAAATTGAGCAAGACCAATGAGGCCCAAGTCCAATGGGTCACCCGTCAGTTTGTAAACATGCCAACCGATCGAAACGGTGAAGGCATGCATGCCCATGACATTAAAAGTGCGATTGAGGACGAAAGCTACAAAACTCTTATTTTGAAAGAGCGAATAACTCTGAGGGGATTCGTCGCTCATTAACTCACCATGACCCTATGGAAGAGGCCTTCCTTAGGGGCATGTTTTCGGGTGAGCGGTAAATGCTGATGGTTCAAAATTCTTTGGCTGAACCTGGGCGGTATTTGTTCGATGGCACGAAACCGGAGCGTTCAGGCTCGCGCATATCGCGCACCCAAACATCGCGTTCAGGATGAAGGCCGCCACCGCGCGAAGCTGGAACCGCCATGTGACGCGCCCGATGCAACAGGCGCGTATCGGCGATGCCACACGACGGGTGAATACCACCATTATCAGCAACCGTTTTTTCCCAAGTGGCCTTACGTGCAGCAAGGATATCTGGGTCATTAAGCGCGGTGCAATTGAGTTCATTCAGATTCAGATCAGCGACAATTTCGTCGCCGTCTTCAATAAACGCAATGGGACCCCCAAGGGCTGCTTCGGGGCCGACGTGCCCAATCACAAGGCCAACAGACCCACCCGAGAAACGGGCATCTGTCATTAATGCGATAACGATGTCACGCTCACGGCAAAGCGTGGTGATGCGTGACGTTGGGTCTAACATTTCGGGCATGCCAGGCGCGCCGCTTGGCCCTTCGTACCGGACAATGATCATGTCGTTGTTTTTGAAGCTATCGGGTGCTTCGTCGAGAGCATCGATAAGGGCTTGTTCGCCTGCAAATACGCGTGCACGGCCACGGAACAAATTATCGTCCAAGCCGCCCTCAACGCCGGCAAGTTTTAAGATTGCGGAATAATCAGGAGACAAATTGCCGCCCAACAACCGCAAGCCGCCTGTTGGTTTATATGGGTTCTCAACGGTATGAACGATGTCACCATCTGGCGCAGGTGTGCCCAAACGAGCGACTTGCTCGCTCAATGTTTCGCCGGTGCACGTCATGACGTCGCCGTTCAATAAGCCTGCCTCTAAAAGCTCTCTCACGATCACTTGGACACCGCCGATGCGATCAATATCGACCATTGAATACATACCATAAGGCCGCGCGTTCGTCAGAACGGGTACGACATTCTTTGACAAATGATTAAATTCTTCTGGGGTCATGACGTCACGCCAGAAATGCTCGTACCCTGCTGCGCGTGCGATTTCAGGGACGTGTAATACAACGTTTGTCGAACCACCCACTGCCATCGCAACGATCAGTGCATTCCGTAGCGAGTCGCGTCCGACGATATCGCGAGGTTTCAAATCTGTCTCGATCATCCGTGCCAGGTGTGTGACGAGTTCATCAGGAAACTCATTCAAGCGCCGTGGGTCATCTGATGCAGGTGCGACCATGTGCAAGGGCTGCATACCGCAAACGCCGATAAACGTTTGCATGGTGTTATAGGTAAACATCCCGCCGCAGCTGCCGATACCGGGGCAGGCGTGGAATGAAATGTGATGGCGATAGTCCGGATCAGGATGACCGGCGACCTGATATGCACTGACGATATCCAGGGCATCGCCTGTTTTTGGATCTTTGCCAGGATGGATGGGGCCATCAGACATGATGATCCCCGGCGTATTATGTTCAAGTAGTGCAGCAAGTGTGCCTACGGGCGGCTTATCGCACGCCACGACCGCGATAGTGCCTGCTAAGCCTGTGGCTTCTAAATGTTCGCACAACGCATCATTGGTGACTTCACGGCCAATCAGCGAATAGCGCATTTCGCGCGTGCCATTGCGAATGCCGTCAGACGTTGCAATTGTGAATTCCGGTTGGACGAGGCGAAGGTGTAACTTGCCATCCTCAACGCCAATGCGATCTTTAAGCTTGGTGTGAATGGCCTCTACCTTTTCAGCAACACCGATATAGCATTGGCTATCGCCTTTGGTT
>DGNZ01000352.1 GCA_002389175.1 Rhodospirillaceae bacterium UBA4479
GCTCTACCAACTGAGCTAATCACCCATTCGCGCAATCGTATACTGCCCTGCTGGCAAATGAGCAAGCCAAAGCGGCATAGAAAATTGCAGTATCTTTTTTAAAATGAAAACGCCGGCCCTTTCGGGCCGGCGCATTCAAAAAGCTTAATTGACGACGCTTAGTTGACGGCGTCTTTAAGGCCTTTGCCCGCTTTGAACTTAGGCTGTTTCGAAGCTTTGATTTGGATGGTCTCACCCGTACGTGGGTTGCGGCCTGTGGTTGCTTTGCGGTTTACAACGGAGAACGTTCCGAAACCGACGAGACGAACATCGTCGCCGCCTTTGAGCGAACCAGTGATGGTGTCGAATATGGCGTCTACAGCTTTGGCAGCGTCTGCTTTTGTTAGTTCTGATGCGTCTGCAACAGCAGCGACGAGATCATTCTTATTCATGGCGTAAGCCCCTTTTATCAAGGTTATGTAAAAAGCTCAGAGCATCATCACGAGAGAGCTATTAGTTTCAGCACGTCCGTGTGCTCTGGTACGAAATTTACGTCTCAGCGGCTTTCAGCGTCAATCAAACGCCGATCTAAAAACCGCAGAAATCCGGGCATTTTTATGAATTTTCCCGTAAGCTGCGGGAAACAAACAGGTTTTTGGGATCGACTAAATTGTAGCAATTCGTTGAAATTAGGCCAAAAAACCCGAAAACCCCGGATTTCTGCGGAAAACCACGGGAATCTGGCTTCCGATTCGTTTTTCAGGCTTACTCATAATAGACGCTATGAAGAATCAAAAAGGCGCCCACCGAAGTGAGCGCCTTTAAGTTTGTGATTTACGAGAAGCTTATTAGTGCTTCACGACACCGCCGGAACTGTCATCGTTAGAACGCGATGCAAGGGCTGCGGCTTCTGCCTCGTCCTCTTCCGTCCATTCGATCGGTGTCATGGGGCTTGCAAGTGCGCGCTCCAGGACTTCGTCAACAAACGACACAGGGATGATTTCCAAGTTGTCTTTGATAACGTCAGGAATATCGGCGAGGTCTTTTTCGTTTTCTTGTGGGATCAGCACCGTCTTGATGCCGCCGCGCAGCGCCGCCAATAATTTTTCTTTCAAGCCACCAATCGCAAGCACCCTTCCTCGCAACGTAACTTCACCTGTCATGGCGACGTCTTTGCGGACCGGAATACCGGTCAGGACGGATACAATCGATGTCGTCATGCCAACGCCAGCAGATGGGCCGTCTTTCGGGGTGGCGCCTTCTGGGACATGGACGTGAATGTCGCGTTGATTGAACAATGGCGGTTTGATGCCGAACGTATGCGCCCTAGACTGTACATAGGACCGTGCAGCCTGGATGCTCTCTTGCATCACATCGCCCAATTTACCGGTGATCGTCATCTTGCCCTTACCAGGTACCATGACGGACTCGATGTTGAGCAATTCGCCCCCAACCTCGGTCCATGCCAAGCCAGTCACAACACCAACCTGATCATCGGCTTCGATTTCACCAAAGCGATACTTTTTGATGCCAGCAAACTTTTCCAAGTTTTTCACGCCGACGCTGACACTTTCGCATTTACCCATCAGGATATCCTTGAGGGCTTTACGAATTAAGTTCGCTAACTCGCGTTCCAGATTACGAACACCGCTTTCACGGGTGTAATAGCGAATCAGATCAACAAGACCATTATCGGAAATTGACCATTCGCCTTCTTTGACGCCGTGCTTTTCCAATTGGCGATCAATCAAGTGACGCCGTGCGATTTCAACCTTTTCATGCTCGGTATAGCCAGACAGCCGGATGATTTCCATCCGATCCAGCAGTGGCCCAGGCATGTTCAGTGTGTTCGCTGTGGTCACAAACATCACGTCTGAAAGGTCGTAATCGACCTCAAGGTAGTGATCGTTGAACGTTGTGTTCTGTTCAGGGTCCAAAACCTCTAGCAGAGCAGAGGCAGGGTCGCCCCGCCAGTCGTTGCCCATTTTGTCGACCTCATCCAACAGGAATAGCGGATTGGATGATTTGGCTTTCTTCATGGACTGAATGATCTTGCCCGGCATGGAACCGATGTAGGTCCGGCGGTGACCACGGATTTCAGACTCGTCACGCACACCACCCAATGACATCCGCACGAAATTCCGTCCGGTTGCTGATGCGATGGATTTGCCCAACGATGTCTTACCGACGCCCGGAGGACCAACAAGACATAGGATGGGTCCGGTGACTTTGTTCACCCGTTGCTGAACGGCCAAATATTCGACAATGCGTTCTTTGACTTTTTCCAGACCGTAGTGGTCTTCGTTCAGCACTTTTTCAGCTGCAGCAATATCCTTTTTGACGCGGGTCCGTTTTTTCCACGGAATACCCAGCATCCAATCCAAATAGTTGCGCACCACGGTGGCTTCGGCCGACATGGGTGACATGTTCTTGAGCTTCTTCAATTCAGCCATGGATTTCTCTTTGGCTTCTTTTGAGAGCTTGGTCTTTACGATCTTTTCTTCGAGTTCGGCGAGCTCGTCTTTGCCTTCTTCGCCCTCGCCGAGTTCTTTTTGAATCGCTTTAAGCTGCTCATTCAAATAGTACTCGCGTTGGGTTTTCTCCATTTGCCGCTTCACGCGGTTGCGGATTTTCTTTTCGACCTGAAGAACACCGATTTCTGCTTCCATGAAGCCGAGGACACGCTCTAGGCGTTCGATGACGCTGTCGACTTCGAGGAGCTCTTGTTTCTCGGAAATCTTAATCGCCAGATGTGAAGCGACAGTGTCTGCAAGTTTGGATGGATCTTCGATCTGATTGACCGATACCAGGACTTCAGGTGGGATCTTTTTGTTGAGTTTGATATAGCCTTCAAACTGACTGACCACAGAACGCGAGATCGCCTCTAGCTCTTGCTCGTCGCCAAGCGCTTCGGGAATTCGGGTGGCCTGCACTTCAAAGTAATCATCGGTGCGTGTGAACGAATCAATCGATGCACGCTGCATACCTTCGACCAACACCTTTACGGTGCCGTCGGGTAATTTCAACAATTGTAGTACGGTTGAAACCGTTCCGATTTGATAGATATCGTCTTTGCCCGGATCATCATCAGCTGCGTTCTTTTGCGCAACCAGCAGGATTTGCTTGTCATCCTTCATCACGTCTTCGAGGGCACGGACTGATTTTTCGCGGCCGACAAACAGCGGCACAATCATGTGCGGAAAGACGACGATGTCCCGAAGTGGGAGAACCGGAAATGAATCTGCTTTTTCACTCGTTGTCATTTAAGAGCTCCGTTAAGACCGCGCGAACCACATCCCCCGATAATGTGAACCACGCGAGCCAGAGTTGAATGTTATCTAGAAAATGGGCCGTCCTAGCATGATGTGCAAGAGGTAACGGCTACGTAATCGACGCATATCTTGCGATGCAATAACTCAATATATGGGTGGGATTTGAGCTGTTTATCACAATATACTGTTGTTTTATGCAATGTTGATGTGTTGATACCAGAACGAGTAATGGCGACGATCCTATGGATACGTCGCCAACCCATTGAAAAGCCAGAAATATTTAGGAAGCGGACGCTTCTTCTTCAGCTGCCCGATCTGAATAGATGAACATCGGTGCCGCGCCCTCATCGACCGTATCTTGGTTGATCACGACCTCTTCGACACCGTCCAGGCCTGGCAGATCAAACATTGTATCCAACAGGATATTTTCCATGATCGAGCGTAGGCCGCGAGCCCCTGTCTTGCGTTCAACCGCACGAACTGCAATCGAGTCGAGGGCATCTTCGCGGAAGGTTAAGCCGACATCTTCCATCTCGAATAAGCGCTGATACTGTTTGACCAGTGCATTTTTCGGCTTGGTCAGAATTTCGACCAATGCTTCTTTATCCAGATCCTCGAGCGTTGCGATCACTGGCAAACGACCCACGAATTCAGGAATGAGGCCAAACTTCAGCAAATCTTCTGGTTCAACCTCGGCCAGGATTTCGCCAGTATTCCGCTCATCTTGACCGCGGACATCGGCACCGAAACCAATGCTGGTCCCGCGACCGCGCGCTGCGATGATTTTATCCAAGCCAGCAAATGCACCACCACAGATGAACAGGATGTTGGTCGTGTCGACTTGCAGGAATTCTTGTTGCGGATGTTTACGGCCGCCTTGTGGTGGAACAGATGCGACTGTCCCTTCCATGATTTTCAATAGTGCTTGCTGAACGCCCTCGCCCGACACATCGCGGGTGATCGATGGGTTATCAGACTTGCGACTAATTTTATCGACTTCATCTATATAGACGATACCGCGCTGTGCACGCTCAACGTTATAGTCGGCGGACTGCAGCAGTTTCAGGATGATGTTTTCGACGTCTTCGCCAACATAACCGGCTTCGGTCAATGTTGTTGCATCGGCCATCGTAAACGGTACATCCAAGATGCGCGCCAGGGTTTGAGCAAGAAGTGTTTTGCCGCAACCCGTCGGGCCCACCAATAGGATATTGGATTTCGCGAGTTCGACTTCGTTGGTTTTACCGCCTTGGCCCAACCGCTTGTAGTGGTTGTGCACGGCAACGGACAGAACGCGCTTGGCGCGTTTTTGTCCAATCACATAATCATCAAGGACCGTGCAGATATCCATTGGCGTCGGCACACCCTCTCCGGATTTAACCAGATTGGTTTTGTGCTCTTCACGAATGATGTCCATGCATAGCTCAACGCATTCATCACAGATGAATACGGTTGGACCCGCAATGAGTTTACGGACTTCGTGTTGGCTTTTGCCGCAGAACGAACAATAGAGTGTATTCTTTGAATCGCCACCGCTGCCGGATTTACCGCTCATTTGGACCCCTTGATCAGCGCAAATAATCTATGTGTGCATATTACCCGTCGCATTGGGGGCCACACAATCCCCAAATGCATGTTGCCTCAAACAGCGCGTATTCGCGCGTCTGAGGAAAAAACCGACGAACTTCTATTTTTTGCTGTTTTCTTCAGCACTTGGTCGTTCGGACACAACTTCATCGACTAGGCCAAATTCCTTGGCTTCATCAGCGCTCATGAAGTTATCACGCTCCATCGACCGTTCGATCAAATCAAGATCCTGGCCCGTGTGATGAACGTATAAATTATTCAGTCTTTCCCGTGTCTTAAGGATTTCACGGGCTTGGATTTCGATGTCCGTCGCTTGGCCTTGCGCGCCACCAGATGGCTGGTGGATCATAACTCTAGCATTTGGCAACGCGAACCGTTTGCCTTTAGCGCCAGCGCACAACAGGAACGAGCCCATTGAAGCGGCTTGGCCGACGCAAACGGTCGACACTTCAGGGCGGATATATTGCATGGTGTCATAGATCGACAGGCC
>DGNZ01000011.1 GCA_002389175.1 Rhodospirillaceae bacterium UBA4479
CAACGAACGCAGTTTGCAAGCCGACGTTGCCCCAGGCGAAGCAAATATTGTCCTCCCCGAACCCACCCAGAACGACGAGTGGCCTATGACTGGCGGTTTCGCCAATCATTCAATGCACCATATTGCCGTCAGCGATACCCTATCCGAAATTTGGAGTTCTGATATTGGTAGCGGCGCAGATGACGAACACCGATTTGTCGGCCCACCAATTGTTGCTGCGGGACGCATCTATACCATGGACACGGATTCCGAAGTCCGGGCCTTTAGCATCGAAGATGGCGACCGCATTTGGTCTACTGATTTAGAAGACGAATACGACGATGAAGGCCACATCGGTGGCGGTTTAGCATATGAGCGCGATCGCATTTTTGTGTCCACAGGTTACGGTGTGGTCTTTGCACTGAATGCGACTACGGGTGAAATCATCTGGTCCGAAAATACCAAAATTCCGTTGCGCGCTGCACCAACTGTGCGCGGTGGCCGGGTGTTTATCTCAACCGTCGACAATACCTTGCTTGCACTTGATGCGCGCGATGGATCAACATTGTGGACGCATTCCGGCGCCCAAGAGACTGCCAGCCTTCTCGGCAGTGCCAGCCCTGCCGTCGAAAGCGGGATCGTCATTGTGCCTTATACCTCGGGCGAGCTGTTTGCACTTCGCACCGACACGGGTCGGGTGTTGTGGCAGGACAATCTGGTTTCAATCCGTCGGACAGACGCTGTTGCATCGCTTTCGCAAATTCGCGGGCGCCCCCTTATCGATCGGGGCCGCGTCATCGCCATCAGCCACGCTGGCGTCATGGCAGCCATTGATCTACGCACCGGCAGGCGTATCTGGTCGCGCCAAATTGGTGGCGCTGAAAGCCCTTGGGTTGCCGGCGACTTCGTTTTCACAATCACAAACGATAACGAATTGATCGCGGTATCTCGTGATGATGGCAAGGTGCTATGGGTATTAGGCTTGCCAAAATTTGAAGATCCTGAAGACCAAGAAGATCCCATCACCTGGACGGGGCCGTTGTTGGTCAGCGACCGCTTAATTGTCGCGGGCTCCACGGGTGAAGCATTGGCCGTTTCTCCCTACACTGGGCGCCTAATGGGAATTGAAGAGTTACCTGATGGCATTGCCGTTCCACCAATTTCAGCCGGCGGCTTTGTTTTCTTTCTTGCCGACGATGCAGAGCTCGCGGCATATCGCTAGTTCCCTTTTGGGAACCCTCATAGGGCAATCATGACCTTTACAATCGCTATCATCGGACGCCCAAATGTGGGCAAATCTACCCTTTTCAATCGATTGGTTGGGAAGCGTTTGGCCATTGTCGACGACACCCCCGGCGTCACCCGTGACCGCCGCGAAGGTGAAGGCAACATCAGCGATATCTCGTTTCGCCTGTTCGATACGGCAGGCTTAGAAGACGTCATCGACGATAGCATTGAAAGTCGCATGCGCGAGCAAACAGAGCGTGCTGTGGGCGATGCCGATGTTGCCTTGTTGTTGATCGATGGTCGTGTTGGCGTAACGCCGACGGATGAACACTTCGCCAATTGGCTACGACGCCAAAAAGTTCCGGTCATAGTGGGTGTTAATAAATGCGAGGGTAATCAAGGCGAGAGCGGCCGCCTAGAGGCATATAGTTTTGGACTTGGCGAGCCGATCGCTTTATCTGCCGAGCACGGTCAAGGTCTCGATGGTTTATACGATGCACTGATCCCACATCACGAAGCGGCGCAAGCGAAACTCGATGCAAATCGCGACCAAGAGGATATCTTTGAGGATCGTGGTGAAGAATCCGACGACGAAGAAGTCATCTCTCGTCCCATGCAGCTTGCGATCGTCGGACGACCTAATGTCGGCAAATCCACCTTGGTCAACCAATTGCTGGGTTCCGAGCGCATGCTCACCGGCCCAGAGGCCGGTATTACCCGCGATTCCATCGCCACCGATTGGACTTGGGATGGGCGCGATATCAAACTGGTTGATACAGCGGGCCTACGACGCCGTGCACGTGTGCATGAAAAACTTGAACATCTATCCGTCAATGACACGTTTCGAGCCATTCAGTATGCGCAGATCGTTGTGCTTGTGCTCGACGCCGACCAACCGCTTGAGAAACAAGATCTGACCATCGCCCGAAGAGTTGTCGATGAAGGTCGTGGCTTGGTCATCGCAATCAACAAGTGGGATGCGGTCAAAGATCGCGCAGCGGCTTTGCAATTGGTAAACGATCGCCTGCAAACATCATTACCCCAAATACGCGGCGTTAAAATCGTCACGATATCTGCCAAAACGGGCAAGGGTGTCGATCGATTATTGCCCGCTGTTTTTGATGTCTTTGATACTTGGAACACGCGGGTCCCAACGGGTGCATTGAACCGTTGGCTATCAGGGATGCTCGAAGCACATCCGCCCCCCATGGGAACCCACGGCAAACGGTTGACCATACGTTACGCCACACAAATCAAAGCGCGTCCACCGACGTTTGCGTTATTCTCCTCGACCGTTGGTAAGCTCTCAGACAGCTACCTGCGCTATTTGACGAATGGTCTTCGGGATGATTTTGGCCTAGATGGTGTCCCCATTCGGATCATCACGCGGTCTGGCAAAAACCCGTTTATCTAAGCCAATTATGCGAGCAACAACGGCTTTGCATCATCAGCCAGGGAACGTGTTCCATCCAATGATGTGAACCAGTGTCGAGGCGTCTCAGGGGCCTCACCATCCACATTGGGTGCGGCTTCACCACTTCTGACATCGGATAAGAAAACAATCCGTAATTCAAAATTCAGGCGCGCGCGATCCGTTGTATTTGGAACACTGGCATGCAGGTGTGCACCAGAGAAAAGTGCCGCTTGTCCGACCTCGGGCACCAGCCTTTTGGCCGTTCCTATATCATGAACCACTGATGATGTTGGCAATAACGGATAGTCACCAACATTTCCACGTGCACGCCAGGCCCGCAGTTCGTCCAAGGACCACGTTTTACTGTTATTCGGCACATAGTTGTCGAAAAGCACAGGCCAGACGGCGACTGTATTGTTGTCAGTCACAGTTTTTAACGGCGCCCATACATTGATTTGCTCATATAAGTTTGAGCCCCAGGTATCACGATGCGCTGCCAACGGAGCCAATGGAAAAGTCAGTGCATCATTGTCCGGCGGTGCAATTCGCAATTTGAGGGTATCAAAATAAGCATCATCTGAATTCGCCCCCCATTCTTCGAGTAATTTATCCACCAGATGGCGAATGCCAGAATCTTCGTTGAACGCTTTCCTAAGTGCGATAACCCGCGCGCGATAATCAGTGGCATCTATCTCGCGGTGTGCGGTTTCAACGTCCATCCCAAAAAAACCATTTTCGACCATGTGGGTTGCATGGGAAATAAGCTTATTCAGGGATGGGGCACCAACTTCAAAGATTTCCCCTGCGAACAGTTCACGGCGCGCGGATGGCGATAACGCTGACATGGGTTTACCCCCCGCCTCGATGATACGCGCGGTCAAAGCGTTGCATAAATGCTGTCCTTGCATCCTCGTCATACCCATCAAAGATCAGCGTGACGGGCGTCGTCGGGATCCGCATCAAGGCAATCTGGCGAACCGCTTCATCGCCAAGCTCGATATGGATACGATGACCGTGATCGTTTTCGACATCCACTGTATTTCCGTGTACGTGAAATCGATGCGATCCCACTGCCTGGGGAAGCAGTCGCACAAACTCATGATGGGTAATCCCCATTTGCTTCGTGATGGTCGTCTTTTTCTGACTCATGAAAACGCCAAATACATCATCCGCCCGCAACAGGTGGCCAGATCGCCAAGTGGTCTCCGGCTTCAAGCTTGGTCGTCCCGCGCTCGTCAGGGGCGATATAAACCCCGTTGATCAGGACCATGTGACACATTTTTTCAGGGACACCCAGACGATGAATGATCTGGGTTGGTGAGATATCGTCAGAAACCTCAACATCGGCCTCGTTCTTAACGGCGCCCGCAGGCAGATATTCCGCCAACGAGGCATAGAGCTTCACGCGTACTTTCATTTTAAAGCATTCAGTCCTTAGTGCGCGCAGTCGATATACGCGTCTGCAATCAAGTGTGGGTCAGCCATCAGTTTCTGTTTCCAGTCACCAAGAGGCATTTCGGTTTGGATCAAACCACGTAGGACGCCAATTTGATCCGTCCGGCCCAGCGATAGCGCGCCGATGATCTTATCGCCATCAAATTCGAGGCGCATATAACGAAAATTATCCGGATCATGCGCTTCGGCAAAATCCCCACCTTCGACGCCATCCCACTTGCCGAAACTGGCAGAAATCAAACCAACGGTGTCCAGGACGTTCATATTCAGGCTGCCTTTGAACGGCGCAACTGAACCCGCCATATTCATGCCTGCAATACGACCATGATCAACGGCGGTCGGCTGAACAGCATGTACAGCCCATTCACCTGTCGAGAAATCAATACCCTGGGCACAGTCACCCGCCGCGTAAATATTCTCGTCAGAAGACCGCATATACTCATCAACGATGATGCCCTGATCAGATTTTAAACCTGCCCCATCAAGGAAGCCAATGTTTGATTTCACGCCAGTCGCAACAACCACCAAGTGCGCTGGGATTTGCTCTCCGTTATCCAGATCAACCAACAGGCTGTCAGGATTTTCACCAGATGATTCAAGCTTTGTGACACGGGTCGAGGTCAGGACATTCACTCCCTTTTCGATGCACCATGCTTTGACCATATTTCCGGCTGCCGCATTCATCATACGTGGCACCATGCGATCCTCGGCCTCTACGACCGTCAGGTTCACACCACGCTCGGCCAATGCTTCTAAAATGATACAACCGATAAAGCCCGCCCCCATCAGGACCACATCTGCACCTTTTTCCGCAAGACGCGCGATATTGCGGCAATCTTCGAGCGTCCAGCAATGATGCACACCCGGCAAATCAAGACCATCAACAGGTGGGCGGAGTGGGCTCGCGCCTGTCGCAATTAACAGTTTCTCATAAGACTGTTCGGAACCATCCGACAACTTCACGACCTTGGCCGCGGCGTCGACACTATCGACTGTTCCCTGACGGTAGGTGATTTTTTGCGCGCCATAATGATCATCATCTTTGCGAAGATAAGTTCCTTCTTCTTCGATGATTCCGGTTAACACATAAGGGATCGCCATACGTGAATACGGCGGCTCTGGCTCGCCACCGATCATCACAACTTCACCACTTGGATCCGTTTTACGAAGTGTGTCAGCCGCTGTAACGCCAGCGGGTCCGGCACCGATGATCACATAAGTCATGAGAAATCTCCA
>DGNZ01000095.1 GCA_002389175.1 Rhodospirillaceae bacterium UBA4479
TGTTGAAAAACTCGCCGATTGGGTTGTGCGCGATTTTAAGTGAATAAATTTTGCAAAGGACAGGTTGCCGAAAAAGGCATGGGAGACGCTCTATGCGGCTCCTGGACGAGGTTTCGTCTTTTTGACCTGTCCCTTCGTATCCAGAATGCATGGCATGGCCGAGTGGGCAATAAATTTCTAAACAAATACCAGTTTCAGAGTTTTTCAACAGCCTCAGCCAAGAGCGAACTTGAACCTGCCCTCAAAATCCGCGGATGCTATAAGGGGAAGCACCTACATCCAGGCTCCAATGATCGAAATGTTTTTCCTTATAAGGTATCAATCGGGACTCTTAACACTGGATTGCCGCTGCCATCCCGTGGAAATTCACCGCCGCGCATGTTGACCTGAATTGACGGAATAATGAGTTTTGGCATTGATAATTGCGCGTCACGTTCGGTGCGGAACTTGATGAAGTCTTCTCGGGTTTTCTCGCCGCCGACGTGAATATTTTCGCAGCGCTCCTGACCGATGGTTGTCTCCCACGCGATGTCACGTCCGCCGGGACCATAATCGTGGCAGATGAAGAGATGCATTTCGTCCGGTAACGAGAGTACCTTCTGTATCGAGTCATAAAGCTGTCCCGCATCGCCGCCCGGAAAATCGGCGCGGGCCGAGCCACCATCGGGCATGAACAACGTATCCCCGGCAAAGGCCGCATCGCCAATCACATGAACCATGCAGGCGGGTGTATGGCCCGGCGTTGCGATCGCAAACGCCGTCATGCTGCCAATGGTGTAAGTGTCTCCATCCGCGAACAGCGCGTCGAACTGTGATCCGTCACGCTCAAACTCTGTCCCTTCGTTAAAAATTTTCCCAAACGTTTGCTGAATTTCCGTGATCCGGGCACCGACCCCTGTCTTCCCGCCGAGTTTTTGCTGTATGTACGGCGCAGCCGACAGATGATCGGCGTGGACATGGGTCTCGATAATCCATTCCAAAATCAACCCGCGCATCTGGATTGTATCGATCAGTCTATTGGCACTGTCATACGCAAGCCGCCCCGAGGCGTAATCAATGTCGAGTACGCTGTCGATAATTGCGCAGGCGTTCGACTTCGGATCTTTCACAAGATAAGAAATCGTGTTGGTGGCGGCATCGAAAAAACCGTCAACCTCTGGTTTGACCGACATGTTCAATGCAGGAAACGACATGTGAACTCTCTCAGCTCTGCTCAAGTGACCCTCCGGCCTTTTTCCAGGCACTGACGCCGCCGGTTAGGTTCACCACAGGTGCCAGGCCCATGTCCATCGCCGCAAGTGCGGCCAGGGCAGACCGTCCACCGGATGCGCAATAGAACACAAAAGTTTTATCCTGATTGAATTCCGATTTGTGCGCAGGGCTCTCGGGATCGATATGAAATTCCAACATACCGCGCGACGAAGCGACGGCGCCTGGGATCAAGCCCGTTTTGGCCTGCTCGGTTCCGTCCCTAAGATCGACAAAAACGTGGTCTGGCGAGCCCACCAACGGGATCGCATCCTCTGCAGTGATGGCGGGCACATTGGCCATGGCCACCTTTACAATCTCCTTGGCACTTTTGGTTATGGTCTGAGCCATCATGGTTTCCTCTTGTTGAACTGTGACGCGGCGATACGCGCTATTATATCCCGAGATCAAGCCGGGGCTTCCAGAAAGGTCGGAACAACTCGATTTTTGGGCATCGATCCATGACAACTTTCATGCCGGCATCTTCGGCGATCTTTGCAGCGTCAGGGTGTTTGACGCCAATCTGCCCCCATAAAACCTTGGCTCCGATGGCGACCGCCTCGCGCGCCACGTCGGGCAGATCTTCTGCCTTGCGAAAAACGTCGACCATATCGACCGGTCGGTCAATCGAGGCGAGATCGGGATAGACTTTCAGGCCGCGAATTTCGGTGACATCGGGACGCGGATTGACGGGGATCATATCATATCCGGTCTCGTGCAAGACACGGAGCACCCCGTAGCTGAACTTGGTCTTGTCCGGGCTGGCCCCGACCATCGCAATGGTCTTTACAGACTTCAGGATTGTCTGAAGATATTCTTCGCTATAGGGCTGGTCATGATCCGAATGGTTGAGTTGGTCGAGTTCCATCATCAGTGGTCCTGCGTATCATCTGCCGACGGCTCTGCGATATCGGCTTTCAATTCATGAGGTGCGAGCGGGTCGAGAAACGGATTGCGATAGAGCCGATCATGGCTCTCGACCCCAACTTCAAAAGTACAGTCACTCGTCGGCCGAGCAACGCAGAGAATAACATAACCGTTATTGATCTGCCGGTTGTTGAGGGCAACCTGGGCCTTCTGGTCGACACTGCCCTCAAGCAGTTTTGCCGCACAGCTTATGCAGCCACCATATTTGCATCCGTACGGCAGATCGACACCCTGATCGCGCAAGCTCGTCAGTAGCGTCCGCTGTCCGCTGACCTCATAGGTCGCGTTGTCACGGTTGGCGATGGTGATGGTGTGAACCGTCATAGCCAGATATCGCTGGTGCAGTCGCCGCCAGGGTAACGTGTCTCGTGGCAACGCGACGGGCCGTTAGGTTCTTTGCCAAAATCGATAATGAAGTCTTCGTTGATTTTCATGCCGCCGTTTTCGACATCACAATCAATCATGACCATGACACCACCTTGGGTGCGGATCTCTGGATAAAACTGATTGTCCCAGGTCGAGAACAGCGACGTCGTTACATAAAGTCGTTTACCGTCCAGCGACAATTGGAACATTTGCGGGCCACCTGCGACCTTGACCCCATTAATCTCTGGTGCTTTGCCAAGCAGACCACCCATCCAAACTTGGCCGGTCAATTTGGGGTTATGCGGATCAGTAATATCGTACTGACGCATATCGCCATGCAGCCAGTTGTTCAGATACAGGTATTTGTCGTCCATAGATAATAAAATTGCCGACATCACGCCGGGCACAGGTATCGGCCACTCGGGATGCGGCTCGTTGTCGACGTCGATAACCTTTTCCCACTCCCATTTGCCCGCCTCGGACTTCCAGAAATGGATCACATTCGAACTGAGCGCCGCACCGCAGAACCCATGGGTGCTGTCGGGATCGTGATGGAATTTAACTTCGAGCGGAATGAGACCGTCTTCGCCTAAGTACAAGGTCTCGATAGGCTCTCGTTTTTCGAAATCCCATATATGCAAGCGGCGACCATATTTCAGATAGCCGACCTCTTCCAAATCAAACCCCGGCATAAAGGTATTGGGGGCCGCCCATTCCGAACTGACCATGACGTTGTGGCGGGGTTGATACCAGAAGTCATAACCGAACGGGATATCACCCATCGAGTTTTCCCATCTACCAATGATCTCAAAATCTTTGTTCATGTGCAGATAACCGCCCGGGGCCTCGCCTTTAGCGTCGCCCAGGAACGAGATAATGATCTCGGACCCGAGACAATGAACTGTATGTGGACCGGATAGATTGGCTTTCTTCTTGATCTCGGCCCCATCGATCACCTTGTGCAGGCGCGGTGCCCGCGGATCGGTTGCGGTATCAACAACATGAATATTGTTTGAGCGCACGCCTGGCACCAACAGGTATTTACGCGACATCGACGAGTCGTCGTGACAGGACGAACAGGCATTCCAACCCATGTGGTGCAGTTCGTCGCCAATGCCAGGCATCTCAAGGCGATGAATAACTTTAGAATAGGTCGGGCTATTGGGGTCCGCATCAACGGTGCAGAGGTAATCGGGCTTTTGGATGCCTGTGCCTGTGTATATAGCGATGGAGTAAAGAAGTGTCTCGCGCGGTGCCTTAATCGCTTCCGCCGGACTGGCATAACCCGGGCCGCAGCATTTCATTTCACTATTTCCGACCATAAAGTTTCCTCCATCCGGCAAAATTCTTGCTTGGCTCTTTTTTCTTTATGTTTTATTAAATGAGACAAGTGTCTGTAAAGTGATAAAATGCATCTCGATAGACTCATCACTGTTTTAGAGACCGTCGCCATCGCCGGGCGGGCCGTATCGGCCAGTGACGTTCAGCGCGCCACGGGCTTACCACGCCCGACGTGCTATCGTCTGCTTCAAACCCTTGCCGACTATGGGCTGCTAGATGATCCGGATGCGGCATCGCGATACCTCATCGGCGAGAGGCTCAAGCGGATCGCCGTTCTCGGTCAGCCCGATGTCGATATTTGCCGGGCTGTGGCCCCGACGCTGCGGGAAACGGCAATTGAGTTCGGAGAAGCCGTCTTTCTATCCAGATTTCGCAACAAGAACATCGAGATTATTCATGTCGAAACTCCGGCTGATGTAGCCCGCTCTTTTATTCATCCGGGCCTCGGCAATCGGCCGATCCATGCCTGCTCGTGCTCCAAGGCAATCGCCGCCTTTGCAGATCAGGCGTTTCAAAGCGAGGTTCTCACCGCCCCATTGCGCGCCTATACGGAACAGACAAAAACCAAGCCGAGCGAGATTGAGCAGGAATTCGACCTCATCCGCGAACGGGGTTATGCAGAGTGCGTCGAAGAAATTGAGGTGGGTGTTTCAAGCGTTGCCGCACCAATCCGCATCGGAAATCTCGGGGTGCCGTTCAGTGTTGGCGCGACGGGACCGATACGCCGCTTCACAAGCCGACACCGGGCGAAAATAGGCGTTGGACTGATTGACGTTGCGAGCCGGATTACCGCAAAAATACAACTGACAGATTTGGCCTAAATGAACGTAAAAATGTTGCGTCGATAAAAAAGCATGGCAGGGGTGATCTAAAATGAACACGAATAAAGTCGGATTATTTCGGAACTTTAGCTTCGGCACACAAGTGCGGAAATCTCCGTACGCGGAAGCCACCGTGCGCTGGGGTGCACAAAGGTTCTCGGTCTACAATCACATGTATATTCCTCGT
>DGNZ01000027.1 GCA_002389175.1 Rhodospirillaceae bacterium UBA4479
GCCAATAATTCTTCACCACGATCATTGCGGACGATCAGCCATTGCTCTCCCTGACCGCCCATATATCCCACCGTGATATCGGCCAGCGAATTGGTGTAATCCACGCAGGTTCGACATGTCAGCGGAAAGAAATCGGGCGCCAGATCAAAAATTGGTAATTTCAAAAATGGAATATCCTTGCTGGTGCCATCAGCAAACCGAAGTTCGACATGATAGTCCGCACGAAATTCCAAGTACGTGATGCTATCAGGGTCGTCGGATAACAACGCCAAGAAGTCGTGAAAGTTCTCGGTCGTCGTGTTATCCGAACAAGGCGTGCCGATGACGTACAGCCGCTCAAAACCCAGTTCTGCCTCAAGGGCCCTTAGCGCGTAAATCTGGCACGGGATTCCGATGACCGCTATTTTCTTGAAGCCCATTTCCTTGGCAGGTTCCAATAACGCCAGCAACGGCGCATAGCCCATCCGCATGCCGCGCACTTCGGACATGCCCTCGGGCGACGTCACCAAAACGGGGACAGGACGCCATTTATCATTAGGGTCGGGTGCCATGGTCAGAACCGCATCAACGGCACCATTTGCTAACAAACGTTCAGCAATTTTTGTCGTAATCCCGGTCCACTGAGCCCCCTCACTCGGGGATTTTAACCGCGCCCGCACCATCCGCTTGAACGGCCCAAAGAAATGCTCGTCAGAAGTCTCATCACTTCGGGTACGCCCGTGGACAGCTTTTTCTAGTCCTGGATAATCTGGCGCAATAAACTGACACGCCTTGCCACATCGGGCCGCGTCATCGGTGCGGGATATCCCACAATCCGTGCACAAGCCGCGTGGCGCAGCATCATTCACAGATACATTGATAATCGAATCATGTGTTGGAGATGCGCCCTGCACGGGATCGTCTGACATAGGTGGAATGAGTCTCGGCTATAAACTGTTATGGCGTAGGCTAACCTTTGATGCTCATCGCGTCCAACATGGATGTCTGTGGATCAAAAAAGATGACTAGGGTCTGCAGCGTTTGCATGGACGAAAGCCTTGAGCGATAGCCGTCGACACGTCTTCAAAGTACCGCACATTCTCTCGATTAGGCTTTCGTGACCTACAACTTGGCTTGCACACGACGCTGGTGCTGGTGACGCCGTACAAAAACACCCCATCGGCTGATGCGTCGTTTTCACAAACAGCATCCCATTTTTGATCATCTGTTTTGAATTGCTCAATGACTTTACTTGGCATTGCACCGCTCCTTCTAACACTTATTAAACAAAATTCAGGCCTGATATCAGCCCGTTTCTTGCTAGGTCAGTTGGATTTATTTTCTTCTGTTACAGGCTTAACCGTTCCCTCAACAGGATGGGATACGCCAAGGCGCGATGCCAAAAACCACACAAGCGCGACGCCCATAACCCACATAAACATCTGCCACGCCCAAATCGATGGAATCGAAAAATTCCATCCGGCAATCGGCTGATCAGGTGCGCCAAAGATTGAATTTCCAATCACCGCACCGGGGCCCAAGGCAAACAGAAACCATGAGACCGTAAACACCCATGCAACAGGAATAAGCCCACGCGCTTCGTCGCCAATCGATGCATGAGACTGCAAAACATCATGGAATGTCGCGCGATGTGTCCGCGCCTCAGCAGATTGGGTTGCAGCAGAGATTACCACCGTGATCAACACATTGAATATAAGGCCCCACCCAGCTGCATGCATGGTGAAGGGCGATGTTCCCCAAACTTGATTGCCGATCAATGCGTGTTGAATCAACACACCTGGGAAATCGGTCAGCAATACCGCAATCATCCCGCCGATGAGCCCCGCAAAGGCCCCGCGCCGCGTCAGCCATGGCGCCCAACAAAGACCAAAGACAAGCGGCAGCAACTGTGCGCTTAACGCCATTAACAACGTCACGTAATCAATTAATTGCAACAGTGGGGTGAACGCCAAAAGCCCCGCGAATAATGCCAGCATCAGGATTTTCACCCAGGATGGCTTAGGCGCATTTCCATCCCGTTCAATCGGCATCCCAAAAGCCGTAAAAAGCATCGACAGACAACTTGCGAAGATGACAAAACCAAAAATCGAAAACCCTACGCGCGCGACTGTTCCGCTGACGGCCAACGATTCCCCTGCCATGATTTTCAAGAGATTGATATCGACACCCAAGATCACACCAAGCCCTGCAGGAATGGCAAAAACAACCGCCAACCCGCCGCCAACAAAAGCGTATCGTACGATATGATCGCCGCTAAACTTTCTTGTGTCAGAAGCCTCAGTCATTTGGACAAAGCCGATTTGCGACACGCACATACCGATGGCACACAACGATGCGCTTAAAATCATCAGCCCTGTCCATGGCCCACCGACATAGAAATCCCCCTGCACGTTCATCACGTTTTGATAAACGCCTGGGATTGCCAATAAGGCTGGGAAGTCACCACCGCCGTGCCCTTCTGTGCTTGGGAATTTTGCAACCGTTGAAACATGCTGTTCAATGGCAATGCCCAAACCATCGAATCCACCGAATTGGTTAAGCACCAACAGACCCAGCCCGACCATGCCGATGATGTAGACCCCGAAACTGATCACATCGGCCCGTGATGCTGTGTTCCGGTCCCGTGTCGTACAGACCAGGTATCCGGCAAGGGCGATCCCTGTGATACCGATATAAAAACCGATGATACCAAGGCCTGTGACATGGGACGCAACCGACCCGATCAGATGAAAAATCATTGCCGTCAGAACCACGCATGTGGCGCCATTCAAAACAGAGACAACGCCCGCCAATGCGTCATCACGAAAATACATGCGAACAAGTGTCACCTGGGATCGCGTCTGATATCGCCGCGCTAATACCCAAAGACGCTTTGAAATCAGCGTGATCACAATCGTCATGCCGACGATCATCAATGCCCCATACCCTGCGGGCAGCCCATATTCGCTGATCATATGGGGTATCGCCCAACCACTGATGACACCAAACAACGCCAAGGTTGTGAACATCCCTGATGTCGATCGCTTGGGCAGCCCAGGCTGCAGCAACGTGGGGCGTGGCCTCAGCAGATCAAGGCCATAAATGGCCAAGCATATAATAAATGCGAACAGGGATAAGATAAGTGTCTCGGACATATTCTGCGGGCTCACGATGTCTTTCAACGTATTCGCATCAGGTCAGAATCGGAGAATGACTCGACTTTCAGCATCGGTGTTATCATATACGTTGAAAAGTTAAGCAATCACTCGCAACGCAGGTTTCGGGAACAAGAACGCATCACATGATTGACCATTGTATCAACCGCCGAACACTTCTCGGATTGTTAGCTGGTGGGGCTGTGACCGCTGCCCTGCCTGGGTTTGGCCATGCCGCAGCACCTGCGCCTTTGATGCGACCGATCCCCAAATCAGGCGAACGGATTCCCGCCGTCGGCATGGGAACGTGGATCACATTCAATGTCGGGCAAAACACAGCACTTCGTGATCAACGCACCGAAGTGCTGCGTACGTTCTTTGATATGGGCGGCGGCATGGTTGATTCATCACCCATGTATGGCTCTGCCGAAGATGTCATGGGATATTGCCTTGAACGCCTGCCATCAACCAAAGGGTTGTTTTCTGCTACAAAAGTCTGGACGCCCTCTGACTCAGAAGGCGTCGAACAGGTGGCGGATTCCATGCGCCTTTGGGGTCTGAACAAATTTGATCTGTTCCAAGTCCACAATCTGGTGAACTGGGAAAACCACTTGGCGATGTTGCGCGAACGCAAGCAACAGGGCGACATCCGCTATATCGGGATCACCACGTCTCATGGCGGGCGACACGACGAAATGCTGCGTATCATGAATACAAAAGATATCGACTTCGTGCAGTTCACCTATAACATCGCGGACCGTGAGGCCGAGCGCCGCTTGTTGCCCACAGCCGCCGACAAAGGGATCGCAACAATCATCAATCGCCCCTATCAGCGCGGTGGATTGATCAGTGCCACCGCAGGCAAACCGCTACCCGCGTGGGTGTCCGAGATCGGCATCACAAGTTGGGCGCAATATTTGCTGACCTTTGTGATTTCGCACCCCGCGGTCACCTGTGCGATCCCGGCGACATCGAAAATCGAACATATGGCAGAAAACATGGGCCGCATGGCAGCCCCCCTGCCCGCCCCAAAATTGCGAAACCGCATGATCCAAGATTTTGAGCGGCTTTAGTTGATCGACCGTTTGATCCCCTATTCCGCCGACGTCTACCAAGGGCTGTTCGCGTTCTATTATCTGGATACATCCCCGGCACACTTGATCGCTTTGCCCTTTGGGTTTGTCATTACTGTGATGTTGGCGCGCCATTCAAAACGTGGACCCATAATATCGCGACTGATCATTGCGGCATTTTGGATTTGGACCGGTGCCATTTTCCACGGCCAATACTTTACCGATCTGAACTGGGCGGCCGAATATTTCGGGTACGTCTTTGTCGGGCAAGGGGTCTTGATCGCGTCGCACACGCTGATCAATCGAAATGAAATATGCCGACCTGAACCCCTGACCCGCGTCATCGGGGGCATGCTCGTCGTGCTAAGCATGGCGTTATCGCCGACCATCGCGGCCATCATGGAAACGCCCATTTCGCACGCGCATCTGTTTGGGATCACACCGCTACCGCTCATCATCGCAACCATGGGCGTGTTTGTGGTGACACTGGAGCGGATACCACCATGGCTTTTGGCCATCCCCGTCACATGGGTGGTATGGGAAATTTTAACCTCACAAACCCTTGGTCTTTGGCATGATTTCGCGCTGGCATGCGTCGCCCTGACAGCAATTGTTGGATCGATAGCCTATGAACGCCATTTTCGACGGTAACGAATAGCGAAATCACCCGCCCAGGCATTGCCAGACAGGGCACCTTGGGATATCTAACCGCACAAATCCGCGCATATTCGCGCGAGGCGATTGACGGAAAGTTTGGAGTACACCATGGCCAGTTATCAGTATTCATATGTCATGCAGGGCGTCTCAAAGACGTTTCCGGGCGGCAAAGAAATTCTCAAGAACATTACGCTGTCGTTCTTGCCCGATGCCAAGATCGGTGTCCTCGGCCCCAACGGTGCCGGGAAATCGACGCTGCTGAAAATCATGGCCGGTATTGATACCGAAATGACGGGCGAAGCCTGGGCCGCCAAGGGGGCTCGCGTGGGTTACCTGGAACAGGAACCACAGTTGGACCCATCCAAGACCGTCGGCGAGAACGTCACCGATGGTCTGGGCGGGGTTAAAGATTTGCTCGACCGCTTTAACGAGATCAGCGCCAAATTCGCTGAGCCCATGGACGACGATGAAATGAACGCCGTCATCGCCGAGCAGGCCGAACTGCAAGAACAGATCGACGCCGTCGATGGCTGGGATCTGGACCGGACCATCGAAATTGCCATGGACGCGCTGCGCTGCCCCCCTGCCAACAGCCCTGTCGATAAGCTATCGGGTGGTGAACGCCGTCGTGTCGCACTCTGTCGTTTGCTGCTGCAAAAACCCGAAGTCCTGCTGCTTGATGAACCGACCAACCATTTGGATGCGGAATCCGTCTCGTGGCTGCAACGCCACCTCAAAGATTACGCCGGCACCGTCGCGATGGTGACCCACGATCGGTATTTCTTGGATAACGTCACAGGCTGGATTTTGGAAATCGACCGCGGTCGCGGTGTCCCTTATGAGGGCAACTATTCAGCTTGGCTGGAACAGAAGCAAAAACGTCTGGCCCAGGAAGAACGCGAAGAAAGCGCCCGCCAGCGTACTTTGTCCGAAGAACTGGAATGGATCAGACAGTCGCCACGTGCGCGCCAATCAAAATCCAAAGCCCGGATCACGGCGTACGAAGATTTGCTCGCCGCATCGCAGGAAATCGCACCAGGTTCCGCACAAATCGTTATCCCCGCGGCCCCCCGCTTGGGCGGCTTGGTGATCGAAGCCACCGACATCAAAAAAGCGTTCGGTGATCGGCTCTTGATCGAAGGCCTGTCGTTCAAAATTCCCCCCGGTGCCATTGTCGGTATCGTCGGGCCGAACGGTGCCGGTAAAACCACATTGTTCAAAATGATCACGGGCCAAGAAGATCCCGACGGCGGCGAAGTGCGCGTCGGCGATACGGTCAAGTTGGGCTATGTCGATCAGTCGCGCGATAATCTTGATCCCAACAAAACCGTTTGGGAAGAAATCTCCGGCGGCCTGGATGAAATCGATCTGGGCAAACGCAAAATGGCATCCCGCGCCTATGTTGCGCAGTTCAATTTCAAGGGTGGCGACCAGCAGAAAAAAGTCGGTCAACTATCCGGTGGTGAGCGTAACCGCGTCCACTTGGCCAACATGCTAAAATCCGCATCTAACGTGCTGCTGCTCGATGAACCGACCAACGATTTGGATATTGATACGCTGCGCGCCCTCGAAGAAGCCATCGCCACGTTCGCGGGCTGCGTGCTGATCACGTCGCACGATCGCTGGTTCCTGGATCGCTTGGCGACACACATCTTGGCATTCGAAGGCGACAGCCACGTTGAATGGTTCGAAGGCAACTACGAAGACTACGAAGCCGACAAAAAACGCCGCCTCGGCGATGATGCGCTTGAGCCACATCGGATTAAGTACAAGCCTTTGACGCGCTAGACCCGGCAAGGCTTGCGAGCGGTGCGTAGGGGATGACGTCCGCTTTTGACCCAGGCTGTGTCAAAACACCATCTAATTTCCTGTGCGGTGCGTTCGTGCGTTGGATCGATTTTTCATGGCGGGTTTTCAATTTTTATTTCTGTCGAGAGCTGTGTAGCCGGATTTTCCGTTTAGGGAGCTGTGGGCCGGATATTAGGCGTAAAATGGTGCGCACAGGGCTTATTCCACCTGCATGGCCGCGATCAGTGGGCGGATGCCGATGATGTTGATGACGCGTTTCAGATTGTAGGCGAGCACATGCAACGCCATTTCTGTGCCGACGTGTTTTAATGGTTTCATTTGAAAGTGGGTATATCCCATCCACGATTTGATGGTTCCGAACGGGTGCTCGACCGTCTCGCGCCGTTGATTCATTTTCTCAGGATGCTCATCGAGGCGTTGCTGAACAGCCTCAAGAATATGTTCATGTTCCCAGCGGGTGATCCGACGTTCCTTGCCCGTGGTACATTGCCCCTTGATGGCACAAGCTTGGCAAGCATTGGTCCAATAGCGATGTAAGATCAATCCCCTTTCCACAGTTGTGGAATGGGCAACCAAATGCTCATTGGCAGGGCAACGATACACATCTCCTGCAGCCACATAGAAAAAATCCTGTTTGGTAAAGCGACCTTTGGCCCTGCTGCCCGAAGTCATCGGCTTGGGAAGCGTAACTGTAATGCCCGCCTTATCGCAGGCTAGGAGTTCTTCGCTTTTGAAGTACCCTCGGTCAGCAACAACATCCAGCTTATCTGTCTTGAGAGCCGCTTTCGCCTGCTTCGCCATCGCGAAGAGTTGAGAGCGGTCTGAGCCAGAATTGGTAACCTCATGGGCAACGATCAGATGATGTTGGGTGTCCACGACGGACTGCACATTGTAAGCGACCATGCCACTGCCCCGACCGCTCGTCGCCATTGATCTGGCATCAGGATCCGTCAGGGATATCTGCTGGCTGGGTGTTGCCAACATCTCGACTTCAAGCTGTTGTAAGTGGTGCATCTCTGTTTTGAGCGTCTCGATTTTGCTGTTCAAGCGTTCCGTCGTCATCGTTCGCGCAGGCGAAGGCTCATGCCGGTCGGCGCTGTCCAGTTGATGCAGGTAGCGAGCAACACTCTCTTCGATCTGATCCATGCGACGTTTTACTTTGCCCCGTGTGAAGTTTTTGTCGCGGGTGTTAACAGCCTTAAACTTACTTCCGTCAATTGCTACGCTGACGTCAGCGAAAAGATTAAGCTGACGGCACAAACTAACAAACTGAGCGCAGACTTTACGGATCGCCGGGCCATTATCTTTACGGAAGTTAGCAATCGTCTTGTGATCCGGCACCAGGCGACCCGTCAACCACATCACTTCAACATTATGTCCCGCTTCACGTTCCAAGCGGCGGCTGGATTGAACCCGGTTGAGATACCCGTAGATATAAAGCTT
>DGNZ01000214.1 GCA_002389175.1 Rhodospirillaceae bacterium UBA4479
TTTTTGTTCTCGGATCAACACAACCAAAAGATTTCGGGTTGTTACGGCGACAAGGTCGTACAAACGCCCAATATCGACCGGCTTGCGGCGGAAGGTGTGCGGTTTAACAATGCTTATTGCCCTTCTCCTATTTGTGTACCAAGCCGGATGGCGGCGCTGACAGCGCGTTGGCCAAGCCGTCAAGATTGCTGGGCAAATGATGACATGTTGCGATCAGACCTGCCAACTTGGCTGCATGGTGCCGGGGCAGCTGGGTATCAGCCCGTTCTAATTGGGCGTCTCCACGCTATTGGCCCTGATCAGTTGCACGGGTATGGGGATCGCTCTGTCGGTGACCACAGCCCAAATTGGGCGGGCGGAGAACGCCAATCATTGGGTGTGTTAGATGGCACAAACGACCCAACGCCGGAATCACTTGAAAAGGCGGGCCCCGGTTACAGCGCCTATCAAGAAAAAGATGAAGACGTGACAAACGCAGCCGTCGGTTGGCTCAAGAACGAGGCACCAGCCCTAAATGCCGCTGGCAAACCATTTTGTTTAACGGTTGGTTTGATGCTGCCGCACCCGCCTTACGTGGTCGACCGCGATGCCTATCAAGCCTACGAGGGCAAAGTGCCACCGCCTGTACAACAAGCAGATAGCGATGAGCACGCGTTTCACGCCTGGTGGCGAAAAGAGCGCGGCATTGATGCTGTGACACCAGAACAAACTGAAACCGCACGAACCGCGTATTGGGGTTTGGTTCATCGCATGGACGAGATGATCGGTCGCGTCTTGGATGCGCTTGAAGATGCTGGCATGCTGGACAATACCTTGATTGTTTATGCCTCTGATCATGGGGACCATTTGGGCGAACGCGGCCTGTGGTGGAAACACACTTTCTTTGATGAATCGGTAAAAGTACCGTTAATTATGCGGCTGCCGGGCGTATTGCCCGCCGGAGAGGTGCGCGACCAAGTTGTCAACCTAGTGGATCTAAGCCAGACCATGCTGGAGGCGATGCATGCGCCGCAACTTCCCTATGCCAATGGCAAAAGTTTTTGGGACGTGGCGAAAGATTCTTCAGCGCCTTGGCTTAACGAAACGTTTTCAGAATATTGCACTGATCCGGTGCCACATTGGACGGGGGGGCGCGCTGTTCAGCAGCGTATGATCCGCTCAGATAACTGGAAGCTATGTCTTTACGACAATGAGCCACCGCAATTATTTGATCTAAAAAATGACCCACTAGAAAAAACCAATCTAGCCGACATGCCAACCCACCGCGAATTGCGCGATGCTTTGATGCAAAAACTCACGGACGATTGGAACCCTCAAGACATTGCCGACCGGATGAAAACACGCCGCGTCGAAAAGAATATTCTGCTTGAATGGGCGAAGAACGTGCAACCCACTAGCAGTAATATCTGGAGATTTTCTCCAGAAATCAATCGGTTGGAATAGGGCCGATAAAACAAAAGTAAATCAAGGGAGGATCTACAATGTTTAAGAAACTACTTATCTCTGCAGTAGCAGCGGTGACGATGTCGGGGGCTGCATTTGCCCAAGACGATTTATCGAAAATCCGCATCGGGGCCGCAGGCGCCGTTGACCACTCGCCGGTGTTTGTCGGTGTAGAACGCGGCATTTTTGCCGAACACGGGCTAGATGCTGAAGTTGTCATGTACCAATCTGGTGTTGATATGGTGAATGGCCTTTTGAATGGCGCGCAAGAAGTAAACGTTATGGGCTCCGTGCCGTATCTTAGTGGCCTTGCTCGGGATTTCCCGCTTGTTCTCATCGGGCATTTGCATGGAGATCCGAACCGGGACTCATATTCAGACAACCAGTCGATTATCGCTTCTGCTGCGTCTGGCGTTGCTGCCGGAGACATCGCCGCGCTGAAAGGCTTGAGGATTGGCTTACCGCGTGGCACCGGCGCTGAAGGATTTTTGCTCGGCGTGCTTGGAGCAGCAGGTTTAAGTGAAGCCGATGTTGAGTTGATCAACGTTCCACCAGCAGAACTGACAACGGCGCTCAACCAAAACGATGTTGATGCGGTCGCAATATGGCAGCCATGGGGTGCCACTGCGGTAACTAAAGTCGAAGGTTCGGTATTGGTGCAAGCAGGCGGTTGCCCACAATGTTATGACCCAGGCACCATCCTGACAACGCAGTCAATTGTTGCAAGCGATGCAGCAATGCTTCAGAAATTTATGGCAGCCTTTGCTGAAAGTCAGCAATGGGTAAGGCAAAATCCTGAAGGTGCGGCTGAAATCAATATGCGCTGGATCCAGGGTGTTGATCTTGAAACAATGACACTTGCGCTGAGCAGCGTGAATATTGACCCACGTATGTCGACCTATACAGCTCAAATGTATCAGGAAAAGACCATTCCATTCTTGATGGGACTTGGCCGGATCGAAGAGAACTTTGACCCAACTGGTGCGATCGACACGCGGTTCTTAGCAGGGGTACAAGCGAACACACCAGACGTGTTCTCTGATCTTGATCCGATCCCAGTTGACCGCCAAGCATACTGAGGTCTATGAAAATGTCCGAAACCCGAGAAATAAAGATCGCGATTGATGATGTGACGCTTGTTCATGTCAATGAAGAACGGCGCGAATCCAACGTCGCAATTGAGAACTTGAGCCTCGACATCCACAGGAACGAGTTTCTGTGCGTCGTTGGCCCCTCGGGTTGCGGCAAATCCACCTTATTGTCGGCCATCGCGGGGTTCATGCAACCCCGCGATGGCACAATCATGATGGATGGAGAATCAATCACTCAGCCCGGCGCGGACCGCGGTGTCGTCTTTCAGGAATATGCTTTGCTGCCTTGGAAAACGGTTCTGGATAATGTCGCGATCGGGCTGAAGTACCGTGGGGCGCCAAAGGCCGAGCGCGAAGAAACAGCGATGAAATACCTTACAATGGCGCGGCTCAGCGAAGCGGCGGCAAAGTACCCACACGAATTATCCGGCGGCATGCGCCAACGCGTAGCAGTTGCCCGCACCTTGGCGAATACACCCGAAATAATGATGATGGACGAACCGTTTGCAGCCGTGGATGCGCAGACACGCCTTTCCCTGCAAGAGGAACTTCTGCGAGTTTGGGACACGCATCCCATTACCGTTTTGTTCATCACACACTCCGTCGAAGAGGCTGTGTTCTTGGCTGACCGTGTCGTGGTGTTGACCCCGGGGCCCGGCCGTCTACGTGAAATTGTCGATATCGACATCCCGCGCGAGGCCCGCCATTGGGATACGATCTCCAACGATTCCAGGTTTGTTGAGCTGCGCGATCAAGTCATGAAACTGGTCAGAGATCCAAGCCGATGATCCCGTCCATTCACTCTGCTTGGCGAACGCCGCTTATGACGCTTATTGGCCTTGTCGTCGTGCTGGCCCTCGTGGCCGTGTTGGGCCGTGTCACATCTGCGCGGACCCTTGCAGGGATCGACCTTACCGGTCGCCCTGACGTGGTGATCAGCCTGTCGTTCACGCCAGAGCGGTTCCATCTTGAAAAATTCCAAGACGTCGGGCGCTACCAAGGCTGGTCAGAGGGGCAAGCTGTGATCCTATCTTCCGATCCCGAAGAGCTGCGGGGTTTGGCGCGGAGTTATTGGATTGGCGCGATCGAACCCCATGAGGTAGCACAATGACAAACGCAACGAATGATTTATCCAAAATGCGCAGACGCCCGATGATCTCAACTGCGCAGTGGCGCGGCGTTCTTGGGGTGGCTAGCGTTCTATTTGCTTGGCAGGTTTCTGTGTGGGTTATTGATTTACCCGCATATTTTTATCCGGCCCCCCGCGACGTTTTTGCGGCATTCATCGATTTGACGCAAAAGGGTATTTTACCAGAATATGTGGCCGACAGTGCAGTCCGTTATTCGGTCAGTGTGGCCACGGGGTTGGGCCTTGGCTTGGCGTTTGGTTTGTTGATTGGGCTGTCACGCTTCTGGTCTCGCCTTTTGGGACCAATCATCAATTTTTTCTATGCCATCGTTGAGGTTGCATGGATCCCGCTACTGGTCATTTGGATTGGGTACGGTTTCAACACCATCGTGATTGCGATTGCCTATGTTGTTTTTTTTCCTGTTCTCTACAACACCCTTACAGGTGTGCAGACTGTGCAACATGTTTTGATCAACGCGATGCAAACACTCGGCGCGACACGCTGGCAGGTGCTTGTCACAGTGATCATTCCCTCCGCGCTGCCTAACATCATCACTGGCTTTCGTGTCGGCGCGGGGTTTGCGTTTCGTGGGCTTATTTTTGCCGAAATGATTGCTGCAGGATCCGGAATTGGATTCCTCATTTTTGATGGCGCGACTACACGCCAAACTGATCGGGTCGTCGTTGGCATGATTATGATGGGTGTTATGTGGTTGCTCATTGATCGGCTACTTTTACGCCCCGTCGAACAAGCAACGATCGTGCGTTGGGGCCTTGTCCGCAACCAAGGGGGCAACTGACTCATGAATAATGCAATCCAAATGCCACCAAAGCCGCGTATCAATCCGGCGTTGGTCACAGGGCTTCTACCATTCATCGTCGTTTTGGCAGCATGGGCAATGGCACCACTCATTTCCGATATTCCGGCCTATAAACTGCCATCACCGGCGAAAGTTTGGGGCACATTCCAAGATATGCTGCTTAACGGAAGCTTGCTATCAGAGGTCTGGGCAAGCTTACAGCGGCTTGCGACAGGTTATATATTGGGCAATCTGATCGCCATTCCAGTTGGGCTTGCGATCGCTCTAAACCGCGCTGTCGCTGAAACCCTGACACCAGTCCTTAGTTTTTTTCAATCGATTGCGGGTATTGCGTGGGTACCGCTGGCCATTATCTGGTTCGGCGTTGGCGGCGGGTCCGTGCTTTTTGTGATTGTAAACACGATCTTCTTTTCTTCAATCTATTCAACTGTGATTGGCGTGCAGTCAATTCCACTAGTCCTGTATCGCGCGGCGCAATCACACGGAGCAAGCCGATGGGATGTTATCACAACGGTCGTTGTTCCAGGTGCATTGGTGCAGATCCTTGTCGGTTTGCGTACTTCGATGGCTTACGGTTGGCGGGCCCTTGTGGCCGCTGAAATGATTGCCGGAACAAACGGGATCGGCTACATGACCCTCGAAGCGGTACAGTGGTATCAAACAGAAATTGTCGTGTTGGGTATGATCCTCATTGGCGTTTTGTGGTTGACCCTTGATCGGCTGCTATTTGTGCCAATTGAACGCGTAACGGTGCGGCGCTGGGGCCTTGTTTCCTAATGGGAAAGCTCCCTGATCTTGGTCTCGGCACAGCCGCCCTTGCGCTTATTGACGCGTCAGAGGCCCAGCGGGCGCTATGGGCCGCATTGGATAAAGGGATCAAGTACTTTGATACCGCCGCGCTTTACGGTGGTGGGCAGGCCGAGATTCGGCTTGGAGAAGTCCTAAAATCGCAGGCGGTAAGTGACATTTTCGTGTCCACAAAGGTGGGCAGGTATCGCGAACTTGGCGCTGCTGCGCCGGGCTCAGCAGGCACGCCTGATATTTGGAACTTTTCGGAAGCGGCTACCCGTGCCTCCATTCGGCGGTCACAGGATCGATTGGGTCGTGATCATCTGGATTGCGTTTTCCTACATGA
>DGNZ01000219.1 GCA_002389175.1 Rhodospirillaceae bacterium UBA4479
TCGCCATCGTCGATGAGGTCGATAGTATTCTTGTCGATGAGGCGCGGACTCCCTTGATCATTTCCGGCCCGACCGAAGATCTTGGTGATCTCTATGCCTCGGTTAACAAGCTGATTCCGGACATTAACGAAGAAGATTACGAGAAAGACGAAAAAGCACGCTCCGCCTCCTTTACCGAAGATGGTATGGAGAAGATGGAGCAGCTCATGGCCGATGCGGGCATGCTCGAAGATGGGTCTTTGTACGATCTTCAAAACGTCAGCCTTGTCCACCATGCCAACCAGGCACTGCGTGCACATGTGTTGTTTGAACGTGATGTCGACTACATCGTCAAAGATGACGCGGTGGTGATTATTGATGAATTCACGGGCCGTATGATGGAAGGCCGTCGGTTCTCCGAAGGCTTGCACCAGGCACTTGAGGCCAAGGAAAACGTCAAGATTCAGAACGAGAACCAGACGCTGGCGTCTATCACGTTCCAGAACTATTTCCGTCTCTATCCCAAGCTGGCGGGTATGACCGGTACGGCAATGACAGAAGCCGGGGAATTCGCTGAAATTTACAGCCTCGAGGTCGTTGAAATTCCAACCAACGTTCCTGTCTCTCGTAAAGATAACGACGATGAGGTTTATCGGACGGTTGAAGAAAAATACGACGCCATCGTTGATGAAATCCAAGAGTCCTTTGAGCGCAATCAACCCGTTCTTGTCGGTACGGTATCGATTGAAAAATCTGAACTGCTGGCAGAGTCGTTGAAGAAGCGCGATGTTCCCCACAAGGTGTTGAACGCGCGCTACCACGAACAAGAAGCATCCATCGTGGCCCAAGCAGGCCGGCCGGGCGCTGTAACAATCGCAACGAACATGGCGGGCCGCGGTACTGATATTCAGTTGGGCGGCAACCTAGATATGCGAATTGAACAAGAAGTCACAGCCGAGGTTGGCACCCCTGAATACGAAAAAGCCGTTACGACGATCAAAGCGGAAATTGCGGAACACCGAGAAGTCGTCCTGGCCGCCGGTGGGCTTTATGTGTTGGGGACGGAACGGCATGAAAGCCGCCGGATCGATAACCAGCTTCGGGGTCGTTCAGGTCGTCAAGGTGATCCCGGCACGTCCAAGTTCTATCTGTCGCTACAAGATGATCTGATGCGGATCTTCGGATCAGAACGCATCGATGGCATGCTGACAAAACTGGGCCTGCAAGAAGGTGAGTCGATTATCCACCCGTGGGTGAACAAGGCGCTCGAAAAAGCCCAAACCAAGGTCGAGGCCCGCAACTTTGAAATTCGTAAGAACCTGCTGAAATTCGATGATGTGATGAATGATCAGCGTAAGGTCATCTACGAGCAACGCCGCGATTTGATGGCAGCCGAAGACGTTGCCGAAGATGTGATTGAGATGCGCCATCAAGTGATCGAAGACTTGGTCGCGACGGCTATCCCACCAAAAGCTTATGTCGATCAATGGAACGTTGATCTGCTGCATGAAGAAATACAGCGTCTGTTTGGTGCAGATTTGCCGGTCAAGGAATGGGCGGCAGAAGAGGGTATTGCAGACCAGGAAATCCAAGAACGCCTGATTGATGCAACGGATCGTATGATGGCTGAAAAAGCGGTCAATGTCGGTCCAGAAGTGATGCGTTCTGTCGAAAAGAGCCTGTTGCTGCAACTGCTCGATCAAAGCTGGAAAGAGCATTTGCTGACCCTGGATCACCTGAGGCAAGGGATTGGCCTTCGTGCATATGCGCAGCGCGATCCGTTGAATGAATACAAGCGCGAAGCCTTTGATCTGTTTGATGAAATGCTGACGGGCTTACGCGACCGCGTGACACTTGTTCTTGCCCACGTCCAGTTCCAAAGAGAACCTGATATGGATGCCTTAAGGCCATCTCAACAGGTGACTCATGAAACGCGCAACGATCCTGCACAGAAGACATCTTCAGGTGATGCAGATGGTGACGATGATGTCGGTACGGTCAGCAACAGACAATCTGCTGCGGACATTGATCCGAATGATGAAAGTACCTGGGGACGCGTACCTCGCAATGCCCCGTGTCCTTGTGGATCAGGTAAGAAGTTCAAGCACTGCCACGGTAAGGTCGGCTGATTTAGCCTTGTTGCGGAGCGGCGAGGCCTCGGCCTATCGCCGCTGCCAGCCATGCCAGGGCTAACCACCAGGATTGCCACACACCATAAGACAACAGCCACGGCACGATAAACGCCGATAGCAGGGCTGCCTGAACGGCGAGCTCGTTGTTGGGCATGTCCTTTGTGGCCTTGAATATCAGGGCTAGTAAAATGCCAATGACAGCGACACCGACGGCTCCCAATTCAAGCCAGACCTGCAAGGCCCCGTTGTGTGGATGCAGGGGCATAAGTTCGATACCCCACATGATCTTTTCATTGGCCCCTGGGAAGCTGCGGCTGGCGTCGGCGCCATAACCCAATAAGAACGACCCTTCAGAAATAGCTTCGGTGACGAACCGCCACATGTGAAAGCGGTGGGTTTCACTCGACCATGCACCTTGTCCGGGGATCATCGCGTTGAGCGTTTCTTGGTCGGGCAAAAATGTGCCCATCAGAAATGGCATCATGATAACGGCAAGCAAAACGACGATGCACAAAACCGCGAAGCCAATTTTCCCCGAAAAGCGAACCATGATGAAGGCAAGCAGGGCGACCAAGATCGCGAGGTTGCTGGCGCCATGCTCTAGATTGAAAAATGTGATGGTGGCAACGCCCAACAAAGCGGCAGCATAAGCCTTTGCTTTAGCACCGCGATTCCAAAGCATGACGAGGCACGGTATCAGGAATATGGCGATGATGGTCTGCGCGTGCGACAGGGTGCGAATGGGGTGCTGGTTTTCTTTGCCCCATAAGGGCTGGTCATACATGAGGCCATAGAAAGTGCCGAGCGCGAGAAGTGCAATCGCGATGCTCATGCCTGCGATCAGGGCGGTTTGCGTGGTGTGGGTCTCGGCCTCAGATTGATGTTTAGCCTGATACAGCATGATCAGCCCAAATATGGCGAGACCGGCAAAGCTCAACCCGACCTTGATCGATTGCGCGGGCACCAATGCCCATGTTGCTGAACCCAACACCAAACCTGTTATCAGCAATGCCCATAAAGCCGTCTGCGTGCTGCATATCCCCCGGATGACGGATCGGTGTCGGCGCAACATATCGAGCAATGCCCACATGCCGATAATCAATAGTACGGGGACGAGGCCTCGGCCACTCGGCGCGGAAATGATGGGTACAATGAATGCTGTAAGGGGAAGTGGCCGCAACCATGGCGCACTTGTTTCACTTGGGGTAGGGGCCAAGCTGTTAGCCAAGACCCTTTTCGCCCATGCTCAGGAACTTTTCCCGTCTGCGGGAAATAAGGGCGTCTCCTGGTTGGTCGCTCAGATCTTCTAGGATTTTAGATATTTCGTCGCCGACACGTTTCATCGTGGCAGCAGGATCACGGTGCGCACCACCCAAGGGTTCTGAAATAATCTGATCGATGATGCCGAGTTTCAAAAGGTCCTGCGCTGTTAGCCTAAGGGCTTCTGCGGCAACAGATGCCTGATCGGAATCGCGCCACAAAATAGACGCACATCCTTCGGGAGAGATCACCGAATAGATCGAATGTTCCAGCATCATGACTTTGTCGGCGACGGCGAGTGCGATCGCACCCCCAGAACCACCTTCGCCAATAATTAAGCTGACAAAGGGAACACGGATTTTAATGCATGTTTCTATTGATCGCGCGATGGCTTCGGCTTGGCCGCGGGCCTCGGCATCAATGCCGGGATAAGCGCCCGGGGTATCGACAAGTGTGATCAGCGGTAAATTAAAACGATCCGCAAGTTCCATCAGGCGTTGGGCTTTGCGGTAGCCCTCGGGCTTGGCCATGCCAAAATTATGTTTGATGCGGGTCTCGGTCGTTTCGCCTTTTTCATTACCGATAACAACGACAGATTGTCCCTGGAATCGGCCCATGCCGCCGACGATCGCATTGTCGTCTGCAAATGCACGGTCGCCCGCCAACGGCGTAAAATCTGTAATCAGACCATCAATATATGCTTTGGCGTGGGGGCGGTTTTGATGGCGCGCCACCTGTGCCTTTTGCCACGGTGTCAGCTTTGCATAGGTCTGTGTCAGCTGCTTTTGGACTTTGTCCTGCAACTTGCCGACTTCATCAGCAATATTGACCTCTCCTTCGCTAGAGAGATGACGCAATTCTTCAATCTTGCTTTCAAGATCGGCGATAGGTTTTTCAAAGTCTAAATACGCTTGCATTGGCGGTATGTATCACTTTCGGCAATGAATAGCGAGACTACAAAAGCAGAATCGGTGTTAATTTCCAGCGATTTGCGCGGCTGTATCGACCATAACTTTGGCTTGCTTGATCGATGCAATATCTATCAGTTTTCCGTCCAAAGTCACGGCACCTTTACCTTGTTTTTGGGCCTCTTCCATCGCATCGATGATGGCTTGTGCTTTGGCGACTTCTTTTTCTGAAGGGCTGA
>DGNZ01000163.1 GCA_002389175.1 Rhodospirillaceae bacterium UBA4479
CTGTATCTGAATGAGGGAACTGCTGCACATGCCACAACAAACTGCCAGCCGACTCAAAGCGGCTTGCGGTCGCATTGGGCCATTCACCAGATACTGCTTCAAATTCTGTTTTGGTTGTCATCTCTATTCACGTTCCGCTACGGCAAGGTTCACCGTTTCGGCTACACGTTCTGCATTTGCGCGTGGCAATGGGATATAAAGCGCATCCATTTCGTTTGCGACTTCTTCGGACTGCGGATGCGGACGTTTCGCTGTGTCGATCAAGATCGACGAAATACCTGTCGCCCGGAACATTCGAGCTGCACTGACGGCGTCCAATCCGGCTTGCGCCCGACCAGGTTGCCCGTCGCGTCCAATGTTGGCACCGCCATCCGTCATGACGACAACCACAGGGGTGCGGCCTTTGCTGCGGACCCCTTCGGCCAGTGCCATCGCCGCATCTAGCCCTGACGCCAACGGTGTTCCACCACCACCCGGTAATCCTGCTAATTCTCGTTTCGCCCGCAATAACGAACGCGTGGGCGGCAAGATCATCTCTGCCGTTGTGCCACGGAATGCTATTAACGAAACTTCATCACGGCGCACATAGCAATCAGCCAGTAATAGCTCTACCGCGCCTTTGATTTCTGCCAAGCGGTTGAGGGCAGATGACCCCGACGCATCAACCACGAATATCGTCGTGGTCTCGGTTTTATTTTTATAGCGGTTAAAGCGGAAATCTTCGGCCAAGACCCGTAAATTACCGGCAGCAGGGTCTGCCCCACGAAGACGTTGCCAAGGTGCTGCTGCGCGCAAGGTCTCAAGGATATTCATTCGCTGACCAGCGATTTTAGCTCCCCGGCGCGTGCCAGCAGGCCGCCCCCGCGTTTTGGAAACTTGGACAACACCCGCACGCCCATCGCGCCCGCCCCGCATCGTAGCCGCATTAGAATTCCGCAACTGGGCGAGGACATCATCGGGCATCGCCGCGACAATAGCTTCCAGTACAACATCTTCGAGCGGCTTATCAATTTCACTTGTGGAATCTGTTTGCTCGTCAGGCTGATCGTCTTGATCATCTGATTGTTCTGGTTCCGGCGGCGGAGCTTCTTCCATTTCGGGTTCCGCAGGCTCATTCGGCCACATGGTTGCCTTGGGTGCCAAAACCAGTCGTGCCGCAACGATGATATCGTCTGGCTCAACAATTTCGCGCGCTTCCATTGCCGCATGCGCCCGCGCGATTACAGCCGCGTGGAGCGCAGGGCGCAGGGAATAGATTCCCATACTCATGGCAATTGACGATAATGCTGCTCGTTCTTCATCATTGATCGTCACAGCATCGAACCGCGCAAGGGCATCTTTGATTTCATCAACGTCTGGATACGTCGTCACGATGTCGTGGATCGAAATCCCCTCCAGATCAATCGATAGCGCCAATCGGTCCAACAACATTGACGGCGGGCATTCATCTGGCTCGGCGGATTCATCAATCGCAATGATCGCCAGTCTGGATGGTGTAATCTTTGATACTCCATCACGTTCCACAACGATCTGATGGGTATCCAGTGCCCGGGCCAGATTGGAAACGGTGTCCCCATTCATCCTTTCGGCCATCGTTGCGATCAAGACGCCACCATCTGCCCGGGCCAGCACACCTTGCTCGAACACGGGGCGACCTTGGCTGAGTGTTGCAGCCAAATCGATCCCGCCAAGTAGTCTGTCAGCAGTGATCCCGATGGGCAGTCGATAGAATGTAATTTCTGGCGGGATCATCTCGCGCACTACATCAAGCCACGCATTCCGGACCGGGCCTGAGCGAGCACGCACATGAATGCCGCCAATGTCATGGGAGGCGACCGCAAACAACGATGCGCTGAGTATCGCATCGTCCCATCGCCCTGCTCCGACCTCGCCCATGTGCTTAGCCTAATATCTCTTCTGCGGCGCGTTCAACGCGAATTGCCGAACCCGCATCGTCCAATGGATCACGACGTAAACGGTGACGCAGAGCGATTGGTGCCGCGGTATGAAGATGCTTTGTCGTCACGTCTGATGCTCCGCCCAACGCAGCGATGGCACGCGCGGTGCGGATCATGGTCAATTCACCGCGCAGCCCATCCGTCCCAAGCGCGATACAAAGCATGGAAATTTTTTCCAGCATGTCGTCCGATAAATCGACGTCGCCCAATGCTTTTTGGGCTTTGGTGATCTTACTGCGAAGGGCGCTGTTCTTGCGTTTCCAAGCCTCAACGAATGCATCCGGATGACGATCAAATTCATCACGACGGCGCATGATTTCGATCCGCTGTTTTGGATCACGGGGGGTCTCAACATCCACGGATAATCCAAACCGATCCAGCAATTGCGGACGCAACTCCCCTTCTTCAGGGTTCCCACTGCCCACCAGGACAAAGCGTGCATTGTGCCTAATCGACAGGCCTTCCCGCTCAACAATATTTTCCCCCGACTGCGCAACATCAAGCAACAAGTCCACCAAGTGATCTTCGAGGAGATTAACCTCATCGATATACAAAAACCCACGGTTTGCTTGGGCTAAAAGACCTGGCTCAAACACTTTTTCGCCGTGCGCCAAGGCGCGTTCAATATCCAGCGCACCGACAACGCGGTCTTCGGTCGCACCCAGCGGTAAATCGACCACAGGTATAGGAATATTTTTGGGTTTTGATGGTTCACGGTCCGCCAGGCTGCAATCCGGGCACGTAGGCGAAACTTTCTCAGGGTCACAATTGTATCGACACTCCGCAACCGCAGACATGGTTGGTAACAAAGACGCCAAGGCACGCACCGCCGTGGATTTACCGGTGCCTCGATCGCCAAAAACCAACACGCCACCGATTCCAGGATCACAGGCGGCGATCATCAGCGCCAACTTCATTTCGTCTTGTCCGACAATTGCCGAGAATGGAAAACTTGCGCGCATGTAACCTTCGTCCCTGATGTAAATAGTTGCTGACAGTGATCCTGTCCGCCCGGAATTTACACAGACGATACCGCGCTTAAATCGCTTTAGAAAGTGGCGCTTTATTCATTTGCCAGACAACATAGTTTAAATATCCAGCGAATGTTGCCCAGGCTAAGTACGGCAACATCATATAAGCCGCTGTCGGGCTAATGGGATAGAACGTGACAATGATGCCAACCAATGTCCCCCAAAGGAAAATGATCTCGAACATGGCAAATCCGATTCGCTTCATGCCAAAAAAGATCGCTGACCATGCGAAGTTGAACACTAAATGCGTAAAATAAATGATCAGCGGGATCGTGGCTTCGCCAGGGCCCGCATCGCGCCACAGCATCCAACCAGAAATTGCCATGATGATGTACATGGGCGTCCAAACGATTGGAAACAGCCAGTTTGGTGGCTGCCAGCTAGGTTTGTTTAGGTTCTCATACCAACCATCAGGTTTAAAAAACGCACCCGAGCATGCAGCCGCAAAATTTGCTGCCGTAAAAATCGTAATGGATATGAGATCAGATGCTTCCATATTAACGTATATACATCATATGCAAGGTAAAAAACCGATTTTGTTCAAAATTTCTAAGGTTCCTTTTATGCGCTCAAAGCACTGGAAACGACTGTTTATTGGCCTAGTCCTCGTCACCATAGCCGCTGGATGTGCGATGGTTGGATTTACATCGACGTTAGAACAACCGAACTACAAGGTGATTGATACATTGCCGGGTGGCATCGAAATCCGCCAATACGAATCACGTACCTTTGCCAGCAGTCGTGTAGATGGAACGGGGATGGAGTCCCGCCGCCAAGGGTTTCGGTTGTTGTTTAATTACATTACGGGTGAAAACAGCAGCGAAGAAGAAATCAGTATGACAATTCCAGTCGCGACTGAAATCAAAGACAAAGAACATGTCATGCAGTTTTTCCTGCCATCCGAATACGACGCAGCATCTGCCCCCGCGCCTAAAAACCCGAATGTGAGTATCGGCACAATTGCGCCACGCGTAGAAGCCGCCCTTGAATACACGGGCTCTCAGTCCGTACAGCGGGCCGAAATGCACGCATTCTTGATGAAAAATGCGCTCAATGATTCTAACTGGCAGTCAAAGGGCGATATCCGATCGATGTTCTACAACCCGCCGTTCTCTATCCCGTTCCTGCGCCGGAACGAAGTGATCGTTGAAGTTACGCCTAAGTAATTTCAAGGTCTGAGCTATACAATTTTAAGTCCTATTGCTTGTTTCAATTCGGCATGTCATTGACCCCGAATGCTGAAAAACAGATGGTAACGATGGACGTCATGCGCGTATGACGATGATGCTAAAAATGGGAAAGGACTGAATTGGAAGATCTACAAACCATCGTTAATGACATCGCAAAGAAGTATGGCTCTAAGGACGAGCGTGGCACCGTTGCCGATTACATTCCTCAACTGGCGTGTGTCGATCCAAATCAATTTGGTATTTCTATCGTCACGTCAGAAGGTCAAGAATACAGTGCTGGCGACGCCGAAGTGCCATTTTCGATTCAAAGTATCTCAAAAGTTTTTGCACTCACCTTAGCGCTGCAACAAGAAGGGGCCGAACTTTGGGAACGTGTAGGGCGCGAACCTTCTGGCGACCCCTTTAATTCCATTGTTCAGTTGGAACACGATCATGGTGTTCCTCGAAATCCATTTATCAATGCAGGCGCAATCGTTGTAACCGACGTTCTTTTGACAGGAAGTACTTCTGTCGAGGCCAATGCCAGACTGTTAAATTTTTTACGCATGGTTAGCGAAGATGAAAACATCGATATCGATTTGGCCGTGGCAGAGTCAGAAACTGAACACGGCTATCGCAATTTCGCGCTCGCAAATTTCATTCGTGCGTATGGAAATTTAAATAACGAACCTGCTGACACACTCGACGTTTATTTCAAAAATTGTTCCATCGCGATGTCCTGTCAGCAACTCGCCCACGCCGGGCGATTTCTTGTTTTAGATGGGCAGAATGGCCTCACAGGCGACGCGATCACTTCAAGTAGGACAGCAAGGCGGGTAAACGCGATGATGCTTACCTGCGGCCACTATGATGGGTCAGGTGAGTTTGCTTACCGCGTTGGCCTTCCCGGTAAAAGTGGCGTTGGTGGTGGTATTTTATGCGTCGCACCCGGTTTTGCATCTATCGCCTGCTGGTCCCCTGGACTGAACGCAATAGGCAACTCGCATTTGGCAACCAAAGCGTTAGAGGAGCTTGCCGCACGCACTGGCTGGTCTGTGTTTTCTAATTCGATAAAGTAATGCGATAACAATTGTTATAATCACTCCACTGGGGCTCCATACCAGCAGGTAAAGGCAACGCATCACTATGGAAATCATGGAATTCCGCCAGCGTATGATTGATTGCGCGATTAAGGGTTACGATGCCCAGGGGTTCCATTTCATTGATAGTTGCGCGGAAAAGCTAAGTGCCCTTGGCGGCGACGATATGGGCATCGTGTATTTTGCGACTTTGATCCATTCAAATTTTGGAATGGATGCATTGGCCAGTGCGCAAACATTTATCTATTCACTATTGGCTATCGCGCTTTTGACTGGATGGCTAGGCACGCTGATAGCATTTCGTGAAGCCGCGCAGCGCATTTTTGTAACCTTGGGGTTTGGGTTACTTTCAATAGTGGTTTTCACAACGCATGCTGGTGTTTATGCGGTCAGTTCCGCATTGGTCATCATGGTCATTCCATGGCTTGTGGCACTACATCGCAGCATCTCAACTTATCGCAATCAGTATTTATTTGCCGGGCTCTTTTTGGTCGGATTTCTGTTCGCCATCACTGACTTTGTGCGGGCCTATGCTGGCGTGCCAGTTTTGTTTTTTGTCGTAACCCTGCTGCTATCTTCGAAATGGCCCCGCCATCGCATTCGTGCAATCGCTGTTGTGTTTCTGATTGCTGGCGCGGCAGGACCGATGGTGTATTTTGGATCTCTTTTTCAGGATCGTGACGCGTTTCTTATCCAACAAGACCCTGGCTACACACCGCCGCTCAAAAGACACCTTTTCTGGCACACCGCTTACATGGGACTAGGTTATACTACCAATGATTTTGGCGTGGAATGGTCTGACGGTCATGCGTTTAACGCTCTCGAAGCCCGCGCACCAGGCACACCACATCTTTCTGTGGAATCAGAGCGCATTCATAAGCAATTGTTCTTTGAAACCATCATTGCGCATCCTGTGTTCGCCATCATGAACTATGCAGCGAAAGCGGGCGTCCTGGCATTTATGGTTATCTTATTCGCAAACGCAGGTTTGCTGGTACGCGAAAATCGCGGCTTGGATCCGCCGCTTCGTTTTGCATTTTTATCGGCAACCGCGATTGCGTCTAGCTATGGGATACTGGCAATCCCGTCGATCAATTACACAACCCAGTTGGTCGCCATTGCAGCCCTGTACGGCATATTCTCAATCGCTGTGGCTATTCCACAGGGCTTTAAGTCTTCGTTTCTGATTCCATTCCAAAGGCGTGATTAATTAAGCTTGATACGCCCGCAAACTTAAGGGCACCTCTAAAAAT
>DGNZ01000431.1 GCA_002389175.1 Rhodospirillaceae bacterium UBA4479
TATTTTTAGAGGTGCCCTTAAGTGAATCTCTGTCGCAGGCTGTCGTTGAGACACGCGATAAGATAGCGATACCAAGCCTTCTCAAAAATGAGAACGCAGAAATATCAGATGAAGCATTCGATATGCTTCTAGAGGAAGCCAAAAGCTCGCCTAAGTGGCTGGATATTCTCGCGGTTCGTCCGGCGGTCCCAGAGAGTACATTAATGAAGGTCGCTAGGATGGCCAGCGGCGCGCTCCTTCAGAAGATGAAATCGCGGAGTGGACTGGATCATTCTGTAGCGCAGGAAATCGAGAAAGCCATAGATGAAGAGAATTCAGCCAACTCTACCAATACGAACAAAGATAAAGCCGATAAATCCCTAGAGGACCGCATTGAAAAAATGCATCAAGATGGGGCACTAAAACCAAAGGTTGTGATGAAGGCCGTGGGCCGACGAGATTTGGAGTTTGTCTCTGTTGCAATGGCCGCAATCTCAGGGATACCGGCTGCAGAAGTTCGAAAAGTATTCTCAATGGGTAGCGCAAAATCAGTCTTGGCGCTTGCCTGGCGATGTGACTTTAACATTAAAGATGCCGTGACGTTGCAGCGGGACTTAGCGGGAATTCCCAACAACAAGTTATTGGTTGCGACGAACGAGGGTGCGTATCCCTTGTCCGAGGACGAACTTTTGTGGCAATCGGATTTAATATTTTCGACTTAAGATCGGAATTTCTCAGCAACGTAGCCAATCAGATTTTTTATCACTTGGTAACTGGTCCTGATAATCCCTTAAATTTTTGTAGCATCTGTTTAAAGTCATCTCGATCAGCCGGACTATCAAAGTGAAACCGTAACTCACCGGTTTGCGTATCCAGCTGAAGGTCGAAAGGGCTTTTACAATGACCGTTACACCAGGCACGAAGATTCAGAACGGCTTGTTGCGGGGTGTATTGCTCATCAGCCAAAAGTCCACGTCGGTCGCCCCCCGACCGCCTTTCACTGCCCACGCGCTGTTCGCGATCCGGCGGTAAGGTCGTGACGATCTGACGACGATCTTGGCTCGAACGTCGGTCAGATCGTTTTCGTCTTGAAGCGGTGTTGTCGGCTTCAGCAACGACGGGCGCCAGAGTTATCTCGGGTGCCACGGGTACTTGTTCACGTTCGGTGCACAGCCCATTATCCAAACAGGCCTGGATAGCGATAAACATCTCGTCGCGATGCGCGTCGTGTTCCAACGCCTCGACAATACCGAGGTCTAGCAGTCGCCGACAGATGCAGTCGTTTGGGACGTCATTCATGGTGTTAGAATAGAATAGCGGAGTGGGCGAAGCCTAGCGGTAAGTCGCATTGACGCGAGACAGTTTTAATATGTCAGCGTTTCTGCGGGTTATGTCACCGGCGAAAGGCCACCATCGACATTGATCGCGGTTCCGGCCACATACGAAGCGGCGTCCGAGGCCAGGAACAGTGCGACGTTCGCGAACTCTTGCGCTGTGCCCATGCGTTTCATCGGCAGCTTTTCACCTTCTTTGGCAAAGAATTCTTCAAGCGGCATACTCGGTGTTTCGGCATCGCGCCGGCGCACCCATTGATCGCTTTCGATCTTGCCGACATGAAGCGAATTGACGAGAACGTTATGCGGCGCGCCCTCGCATGCCAATACTTTGGTCAGCGCCAATCCTGCCGCACGGCTGACGGCGGTTGGCGCACCCTCGGCGGCAGGTGCTTTGGCACCGACATTTAGAACATTGATGATCCGGCCCGATTTTCGCTCCATCATACTCGGAAACGCGAGACGGCAGAGACGAATGGCAGCGAACACCTTGAGATCAAAGTCAGATTGCCACATCTCGTCGGTGATTTCAGGAAATGCACCCCGGGCCGAGGAGCCTGCGTTGTTGACCAAAATGTCAATTGGGCCGAGGTCGTTTTCAACCGCGCGGTAAGTTGTCTCGATTGCAGATGCGGATGTGACGTCGCAGGCATAACCCCGGACTTCTCCATCAACGGTGCCGATCTCAGAACATGCCGCATCTAGGCTTTCTTGCCCGCGCGCAAGCAAAGCGACCTTGGCCCCCGCTTCGGCGAACGTTCTCGCCATTGCAAACCCAAGTCCCTTGGATGCACCGGTGATCAGTGCAACTTTTCCATCAAGCCTGATATCCATCGTTTGACCTTCCGTGATCTGAATCGACTCTGCAGCGCGGGCTTATTCGAACACTTCGTTTTGATAAGCGCCCCAAAATTCAACACGCCGCAGCCAGCCATCAATATTGTCTGCTTTCACCCGACACCAGCCAGCCGCTGTGGGGCAAGACATCAACTCACCAATCGCGCCCGGTTCCATAATCGCAACGGCGCGACTTTTGGCTTCGGGCCTGGCGCGCAATGTACGTGGCTTGCCCGTGACCATGAAGGTGCGAGTCCCAGACAGCATGCTTTGATGCATCCAGCCCTGGGTACCTTCCCAGTCCCTGATCAACCGCCACGTCCGATATTCTTTGATGATCTCAAGCGGTAGCTTTTGGCGCTGAAATACCCATTCAACAGGGTATTGAACGCCGGGCCCGGTCCGCAAATTGACCTCTCCGGCGCGGATGCTGACGTAGCGAGGCAACGGCAATCCGGTGGTTTGCGTTTGCGCCACGGCGACGCTGAACTCGGCGGCAAGGCCAATCACAATGATGACAGGTAATACCCAACGAAGGGCCTTTGAAATAAGGATTTTCATAGCGCTGTTATCGCTACTCAAGCGGCCCTGGTCAAGTTACTGGACAAGCCCGCCCGGTGTTGCTACGCCTGCGGAAAGGTAGATTAAGGAGACCCTTCGGATGCCGCGCTCAAAGCCGACTGTTGTCGTTACTCGGAAACTCCCAGATGCGATTGAAACCCGCATGATGGAGCTGTTTGATGTAAAGTTGAACCTTGATGACCACCCCATGTCATCGGGCGAACTTGCCGAAGCAGTAAAAACGGCTGATGTGCTTGTCCCGACCGTTACAGACAAAATTGATGGCCGTATTTTGGCCCAAAGCGGGGAGAATCTGCGTCTGATCGCGAACTATGGCGCGGGTGTCGATCACATCGATCTGGCGTCTGCGCGTCAACGCGGGATTACGGTAACGAATACGCCGGATGTGCTGACCGAAGACACCGCCGACATGACCATGGCCCTGATGTTGGCTGTGCCACGTCGCTTGGCCGAAGGGGAGCGGATGCTTCGTTCCAGCGATTGGGCGGGTTGGGCACCGACATGGATGCTTGGCAACCGGATTTATGGTAAGCGCCTGGGGATCATTGGCATGGGCCGTATCGGTCAAGCCGTCGCGCGGCGGGCAAAAGGCTTTGGTCTGTCGATCCACTACCATAATCGCCGCCAAGTCCCAGAATCAGTCGAAAACGAATTAGAAGCGACCTACTGGGAAAGCCTGGATCAAATGCTGGCACGGATGGATTTTGTTTCCGTCAACTGCCCGCACACGCCAGCCACATATCATTTGTTGTCAGCCCGTCGATTGAAGTTGCTGCAGCCGCACGCGACCATCATCAACACGGCGCGTGGTGAAATCATTGATGAAAACGCCCTGACCCGGTTGTTGCAATCCGGCGAGATCGGTGGTGCTGGCCTTGATGTATTTGAGCATGAGCCTGCCGTTAATCCGAAACTCCTGGCGCTCGACAACGTTGTATTGCTGCCGCACATGGGATCGGCCACCCACGAGGGACGATTGGACATGGGCGAAAAAGTGCTGATCAACATCAAGACGTTCGTCGATGGTCATGCGCCACCTGATCGCGTTTTGGGTGACGTTTTTTAGACTGCTCGCTGTTTCTTGCTGGTGCTGGCCGGATCATCTGAATCTGGTAGTATGAGGGGATAGAAATGACCCGCCCCTTATCCAAAGAAATCGATTACATTGATCCGCTGCAGGCGTTCGCGCTTTTTGCAAATGATCTGTGCGCTGTATTCATGGACAGTGCCGACGATGCGGGTGGGCGTGGACGGTATGCCTACATCGCCATTGATCCCGTCCGTAAGCTGACCGCATCCACCGACGAATTGGATGACATTGAACCATTCGCGCATCTGCGGGAATTTTTACAATACGCCAATTTAGAAACAGACCCTGATCTGCCGCCGTTCCAGACCGGTGTGGCAGGCATTTTGGGGTATGAATTGGGCCGCCATCTTGAGCGTTTGCCCACCCCGGTTGGTGATCCGTTCTTCCCAGACATCAGCATCGGTCTTTATGACACCATTGTTGCCTTTGATACTTTTGCGTCACGCGCCTGGGTGATCGCCAGCGATCTGGCGGGTGCCCGTGCAGAGGATCGCCCGTCCGCCATTCGCCGCATGGAGGTACTGGCTGAAAAAATCGCATCAGCGAAACCACTGCCAGGATTAGATCCGATCATCAATGCGCGTTGGGTGTGGACGATGGACCAAACGGACTATGAAGCAACCGTCGCCAAAGCCATCGACTACATTTACGCGGGTGATATTTTTCAAGCTAATATTACGACGTCGGCTTGGACCCAAATGCCATCAGAACTGGATGCCTTTGCGCTTTATCGCCGCATTCGTTGGTTATCCCCCGCACCGTTTGCAGCCTATGTCAGCGCCGGGCCAGATCACAAATTACTCTCGGCCTCGCCCGAACGGTTTTTGTCCCTTGATGCATCTGGGCAAATATCGACGCGCCCGATTAAGGGAACACGACCGCGCGGTGATGTTCCTGAACTTGATGCGGCTTATGCCCAGGAATTAACTGAAAGTGCCAAGGACCGTGCCGAAAACTTGATGATCGTCGATCTGCTGCGCAACGATATCTCGCGGGTGTCCTTGATTGGCAGTGTCGAAGTCCCGAACCTGCATAAGTTGGAAACCTTCGCGCATGTGCATCATCTGGTTTCAGAAGTTCGCAGTCGTTTGCGCCCGGGTTTTGATGCTGTGGATTTGTTACGGGCGTCTTTCCCGGGCGGCTCTATCACGGGTGCGCCTAAAATTCGCGCGATGGAGATCATTCACGAATTGGAAAACGGGCGACGTGGGCCGTATTGTGGCAGCGTGTTCTGGGCGGGGTTCAACGGTGCGATGGATTCCAGTATTATCATCCGTTCGCTCGTTTTATCCGAAGGCCGGGTCGGCGCACATGCGGGGGGTGGTATTGTTGCCGACAGTGACCCAACCTCAGAATACGAAGAAATGCGCACCAAGCTGGACCCCTTGCTGGCCAGCCTGAATAAGGACATCAATCCATGATGGGTGTGGCATGAAGATTTGGAAAAATGGTGCGGTGGTTCCGGCTGACGCCGCAGTCGATGCGTTTGACCGAGGTGTCATGCTGGGTGATGGCCTGTTTGAGACGATGGCGTTTCGTGATGGCACACCGTTACGCCTCAACAGACATTTGGCTCGGTTAGGCCGAGGATTAGATGTTCTAGGGATCATAGCGGATATTAATGTGGCCGAAGTGCAGCGCGGCGCCGCAGCGCTGTCAGATGCGACGGATGTTAATGAAGGCGCGTTGCGCTTAACGGTGCTTCGCGGCGTGGGCGCGCGGGGCGTGCTCCCCGTTGCTATGAGTGCCCCCACCATTCTGATGTCACTGACATCGATGACGCTGTGCGACACCACCCCGCTGAATGTGATTATTGCCCGCAGCACACGCCGGAACGATCAATCCCCGATGAGTGCGATTAAATCGACGAATTACGGTGACGCGATCTTGGCGCGGATGGAAGCCGACGATGCGGGTGCTGATGACGCGGTGTTGTTAAACACGCGGGGCACGGTTGCCGAAGCTACGGCAGCCAATGTGTTTTGTGTCATTGATGGTCAACTCGTCACACCACCTTTATCCGATGGGGCGTTGCCGGGCGTGATGCGCGATATCGTTCTTGAACAGGAAAGCGGCACCGAAACCACTATCACCGAGGTCGACTTAATTCAGGCCGAAGAAGTTTTCCTGACCTCAAGCATCAGTATTCGCCCTGTAATTTCGATCAACAAAACACAAGTGGGTGACGGTCAGCCGGGCCCCATCGCAAGACGTCTGGCGACTCTGCCCGGCACCGCCATTTAATTCATTCAGCGAGCGGCGGTAAGCGCCTGATCCAGGTCATCGATCAAATCCTCGGCGTCTTCGAGTCCCACCGACAATCGTACCATGCCTTCGGTAATACCGAGTGCTGACTTTTCTTCATAACTGAGCCGCTGATGGGTTGTGGTTGAGGGATGTGTGATCAGGCTTTTGGCATCGCCCAGGTTGTTAGAAATATCGATGATGTTAAGGGCATTCAACATTTTGAATGCGGCCTCTTTGCCGCCAGCCAAATCAAACGCAATCAACGTCGAACCGCTATTATCCATTTGCGACATAGCCAGTTTGTGGTGTGGATGACTGGGCAGGCCGGGATACAGGACGGTCGAAACGCCGGGACACGTGTCTAAGTGGGTGGCGACGCGATGCGCGTTTTCACAATGCTGGCGCACCCGAACCGAAAGTGTCTCTAGACCCTTTAGCAAAACCCACGCAGTGAACGGTGACATCGCAGGGCCCGTATGGCGCATCCACGGGGTTAAATGATCGGCGATAAATTCATCATCGTTGGTCACGATCGCACCGCCCAGGGTACGGCCTTGCCCATCGATGTGCTTGGTCGCGGAATAAATCACGATATCGGCACCCAAATCGATGGGGCGCTGTAAAATCGGTGTGGCGAAAACGTTGTCGACCACAACCTTGGCACCTGCCGCATGGGCCAGTTCAGAAACGGCCGCGATATCAATGACATCCAGGCATGGGTTGCTGGGCGTTTCCATGAACACCAGCGTTGTCGGTTGAGACAATGCTTGTTCCCAGTCTTTCAAGTTGGTGCCGTCAACAAACACGGTCTCGACGCCAAACTTTGGCAGCTGATCTTGGACGATATACAAACAAGACCCGAACAATGCGCGCGATGCGACGACCCGGTCGCCCGCTTTCAGTTGTGACGCAAGTGCTGCAAACACAGCAGCCATGCCACTCGCTGTTGCCACGCAGTGCTTGGCCCCTTCAAGCAGTGCCAAGCGCTCTTCGAATACTGCCAACGTGGGATTTGCGTAGCGTGAATAAATGTAGCGTTGCTTGTCGCCCTTGAACGCAACTTCAGCATCTTCTGCCGACGGATAGACATAACCAGATGTTAGAAATATTGCCTCCGATGTTTCATCGAATGCAGATCGGGATGTGCCACCGCGCACAAGTTGTGTCGCTGTGCGCCATGACTTCTTATCTTTGGTACTCATACGAGCCTCCATAAAGGGGCCCCGGCATAAAAAAACTCTGGCACCCGCGCCAGAGTTCTCGTCGATCCGAGACCTTTTAGCGGGTTTATTTTACGTGGCCGCAATCCGGTCGGACAAATCACCACGAGCAGTATTTTTATAAGGCAAAGACGTGTAATGACGCAAGGCCTGGAATCTGCACCCCTTGCCACACAATTCAGGGTGTTTATTCTGATTTTCTGACCGCAGAAAGCGGCAAGGGGTGATGGCGACGTATGTTTCCGCTTCTAAGATATTTCTCGCTGACCAGCGCGGGCGCCATTATCGCTGTTACGGCGATACTGACCTATTACGAATGGACGCAATCGCAAAGTGATTTAGCGGACCTTGCGGGGCAATCCAATATCTCGCTGGCGCGGGCCTTTTCGAACACCATTTGGCCCATCTATGCGGACCGCATCATCGCCATCGAGAACGGCGAGCTTACAGAAGATGAGCGACTAAAAACGGTCGGCGAGATCGATACCGCTATCCGCACATTGGTTGCGGGCCTGCCGATTCTAAAAGTCCGTATTTACGGCCCCAATGCCATCAATGTGTATTCGTCAGAGCCTTCGCAAATTGGGCAATCAAAAGCCTTGGATGAAAGATACAAGTTCGCGGTTGAGAGCAAAATTGCGACATTTCGGATGTCGGACCGAGCAACGTTTTATGCATTTGAAGGCATAGTTCCCAATAAAACTGTGGTCGAGACATACCTGCCAATCGTTTCCGAAGACGGCACCGTTGCGGGTGTTATTGAGCTTTATCACGATGTCACCGAGAAATCTGCAGAGCTGGCACGGGGTGCTGCGATCACGGCAGCAACCGTGTTTTCACTGCTTTTGGTTTTATACATCGCGCTTTATTTGATCGTACGTCGCGCGAGTAATGTCCTCAAACAACAATATGCAGCGATTGAACATAGC
>DGNZ01000205.1:0-6228 GCA_002389175.1 Rhodospirillaceae bacterium UBA4479
ATGTGAATTGCGCCACCAACGGTGCGCCGACCAAAAAGATATAAAACGCGCCCGCCGATAACGCCGTCGTCAGCGCATACCCCCAGATTCTTTTTTCACTCAGAAGATGGCGGAACCGATCTGCATTTGGATCGCTTTTGTCCGCTCGGTCATGATGCGTCTCGCCCAAATCGATCCAGCAAAGTATCAGCAGAACAATCCCGGTGACGCTGTAGAAATAGAAATTGGCGCGCCAGCCAAATGCTGTATCTATCACACCGCCCAACATGGGACCCAGCATCGGGGCCAATGCCATCGACATACTGATGTATCCGAGAAGACTCGCGGTTTTCTGATCACCGCTGGTGTCGCGAACGATGGCGAGCGATAGCGTGTAACCTGCAATCACACCGCCTTGGGTCATTCTGAAAATCAAAAACGTCCAGACATCCTGTGCGAGCGAACACATCACGGATCCGAAAATAAAGATGACCAGTGCGCTCAGCATCACAGGGCGACGACCAAAACGATCTGACAACGGGCCGATGATCAGCTGTAGCACTGCCGTGATGGCCAGGTACCCGGCAACGGCCAAACTGACCAGCGCGTAGTCTGCGTTCAAGTCCACCGCGATGCTGGCCAGCGACGGCAAAAACATGTTGAGCGATACCGTCGAGAACGACGCCAACAGGATCAGAGTAACAAGATGTGGCGGTGTCTTTTGTGTGCGTATCACCGGATCAATCGGTCCGCGTTATTGTGTCGGAAGATAGTCATCCGACCATTTCAATACGATGTTGAAACTGAGCGATATACGCGTTTCGTCAGATAAGTTCGGATGCACAAAATGCATCAACGATCCCGGCCACATCATCAACAATCCAGGTTCCGGCAGCACGGTGAATTCCGGATCGACATACGGGTCGCGCTTGATCGATGTCATGTTGAACCCGGTGCGTGGATCATAAAACGATATATGATTGGGGCGCACGTCAGAGCGATGACGTTTCTTGGGCGCATCTGTCGGCAGCTTTAAATAATAGGTCCCGCTCAGGTACGCGTGCGGATGATTGTGCGGGTCTTGATAATCCCCCATCCGATTAACGTTGGCCCAGGCATGGATTTGCCAGTTCACGGCATAGTCGATACCGACGTCTTTCAAATACGCAATCACGGTATCATTGATCTGGGCGCGCAACCAGTTCGGCCCTGCCCGGTCGTATTCCAGCGGATTGTTTTCGCGGTAATCCGTGGTCAGGCTTTTGTTGGCCTTTTCCATTTCGCGGACGTGTTTGATCAGGTCGCGGTTGGGCTCTTCGAAGTCAGCCAACGGGCGCTTTACGAATTTGGTCGGAAAGAGATCAATAAATTCAGTCATAGTCAGAATGTATAACGCGGATTGGGCGCGGCGTCAGGGCGAGATTACGTCGAACGATTATCTGGCGCGCGGCCGCGGTGTGACGGCCACGTAAACCCGGCAATTCGAAAAACCCTGATTAAAGAAATGATAGGTGCGTTCGTTTTCGGCAGCACCCGTTGGATCATAAAGATTCCAGCCGCGCTGCGCGATCCCGGTAACGCCCTTGCCGTTTTTGCCGATGTAGCCGATGGACAGGCGCAAAATCCGGCGCTGCTTGAACATGCCCCGACGGCATAAACGCGACAAGGCGCTGTTGTAATCGCCAACCTTATAAACAGGTGATCGGGAGTTCGCGTACTCGCCCTTCACGCGCGACTTCGCAGAGGCATCCTCTGCCAGTCCGGCAAATGAAAGGAATAAGAGCATGACGGCCATTTTCTTGGCCAAATGAAAAGCGTTCTGCCTCATCATATTCTTAACATAACGTAAACGGCTGAATTTTGAAAGTTCAAGGAACTGTAAGCTTTTAATGTTAGAAAGCGCCGTAACGTATGCCCGCATTGGGCAACACATCAGGGGAATTCCGCCAATGACACTTTTTCGTGCAATCGCATGTGCCGCCGGTTGTTTGTTTTTCTCTATCGGTGCATCGGCTGACGATATCGATATGAAATCGGTCTTCCACGAAATCAGCATCGGTGTTCTGGACCACGACACGGACAATTTATGGAGCGGGTTTAGCCGAGAGTCTGGCGCAGACATCAATTTCGAAGCCCTCTTCTCGCCATCATACGAAATATTGGGAGGTGCCATTCGACCAGCGGTCGGTGCGTCGATCAATACGTCGGGTGATACCTCGAAACTCTATGCCGGTGCACGTTGGCGTTATGAGTTTGAGCAAGGAATATTCGTAGGCATTGGCCTGGGTGCCGCCGTCCATAACGGCGATACGGACCTTAAGTCCGTTGATAAAAAGGCGCTGGGATCAAAAGTGCTTTTCCATATCCCGCTCGAGGCAGGATATCGCTTTAACGAGCACTACTCAGCGTCGATATATTTTGACCATGTTTCCAACGCATCACTCGCCAACGCCAACGAAGGCTTGGACACACTTGGATTTCGGCTTGGCTATCGCTTCTGATTGATCGGAAAAAGTGGCGGCCCCTACAGGACTCGAACCTGTAACCGTCCGCTTAGAAGGCGGGTGCTCTATCCAGTTGAGCTAAGGGGCCACATGAATGCGCATGCGTATTTCTGAGCGGGAAACTACCCCTGCCCTGACTACCAATCAACGCTGGAATTCAGATTTTGCTTATCGGTGTGAGATGATGGCGTGGGCCCGGACTGGGAATGTTCCCATACTCGTAATCTTTGGTGGCACGGCGGAAAAGTGAAATCCGTCATTTGGCAACGCGGACAGGTTTGTCATGTGCTCGACAATCGGAATTTCGGCCCGCAGTAGCGTCGAATGTACAGGTCTTGTTCCAGCTGATGTGTCATCAATGTTGAGCGTATCTATCCCAACCAAAACAGCACCTTGGTCACGAAGATATTCTGCTGATTTCTCGGTTAAGAACGGGTGACCTTCGAAATACTGATCCGTACCCCAATGCTGATCCCAACCTGTGTTGATCAACACAGCTTTTTCCGCAACATCGATGGGCGCAAAGGTCATCCAATCGATGCCGCGTTCCATCATGCCTGTGGCACGGACAACGACGGCAGGCACGTTAGAGACTTTTTCTAACACCAGGCCGTTTAAATCGTGGCCATCGCGATAGCGATGATATGGCGTGTCGAGATACGTTCCCGTATTCGCGACCATCTCAATCTTGGCGATCGTGAACTCTGTTCCCGCGTCATAGTGATCATGTGATTGGGTGAACGATAGATGATCACAGATAAGGGGCGCCGGTAAGCCCTTGTACGTGATCATGCCGTCTTTGATGGTGTGGCTGAGGTCGATGAACTCAGTGACGATGCCTGCAGATTCTGAAAGTGCTTCGATCTCGGTTCGCTTATGCGGTTCTTCGATGATTTCTTTGTTTAAGATTGTGACGCTACCGACCATCAACAATCTGAGATCTTTGATGATATAGGCAGCCAATTCATCATCGCTGATATCAACGCCGTTGATATCTAGGCGAAACCCCTGCCCTTGCATACCGCCGCCGTTGGAAAACGCGATATCAAAATCAAAAGAAACCCGTTTTTCGGTCATGCTTTGGTTGTGCTACTTCCCGAAAACTTGTTTCAAGATATCCGTGGTGCGTGCGGCTGGGTTGGCGCGGATGGCCGCTTCTTCTTGGGCCAAATAATGTAAAATGCCATCAAGCGTCAGCGCCGTTGCGTGGCCTTTGATGTCGCCTTTGACATCGGGCACAAACGGGATCGCTTTGTATTGGCTGATCAGGCTGTCATACGCATTCAATGCGCCGACCTGTTGCAAGGCATCGTCAATCACAGGCTCAACCGTGGCCGTTAAATCTGGCGTGGCGACTTTGCGGAAATACTGGGTCGCGGCGTCTTTGGGGCCATCATAGATCGCCTTGGCATCCTCAACGGTCATCTCGTTGACGGCTTTCCAAAAAAGCTCCTTGGTTTTGGGGGCCGCTGCCTCGGCGGCGCGATTGATTTTCAGTTCCACATCATCGGCGAGCGCGGACAGTCCAAATTTCCTGAGCGTGTCCTGCGCCTGTGCCAACCGGGGTGGCAACGGAATGTGGATGGCAGGATCACCGTTAAAGCCGTCCGCAGCGCCGACTTTGCCGACGACGTTTTCAGCGCCGACGCGCAAGGCTTCTTTGAGGCCCGCGATGATCTGATCGGTGCCAAGGGCTTGCGATGTGGCACCGCCCGTGGTGCCGCCGCTGCCGCTGGTCACACTGTCGACGGTGGATTTTAGTTTATCGAGAAAGCTGGCATCTGCTGTACCAAAGCCAAGTGCTACGGCCACCGCAAGCGCACCCGCACATAAGCGGCGCATCAATGGGTCCAAAGTGTCTTGCGGCCGAATGCGAAATTATCGGAATAGTTCTTTGGTTTGATGCGGCGCTTTTTGGGCTCCGAAACAGTATAGCTCAATTTGTTTCTCTGGCAGAATGCGATGGCGTCTTCTTTTGATTCGAATTTCATCCGCACTTGGCCCTGGGTATCGCGTGATCCCGTCCACCCCATCAGGGTGTCGGTTTCTTTCTTTGATCCGGGCTCAAATTCAAGGGTCCATTTTTTGACGTTGCCGCGCCCTGATTGCATGGCGGTTTTGGCGGGCTGGAAGACTCTGACGTCGGGCATGGCGAACCTCATTGGAAAAACGATGTTATATGCGAAAGATACGCGAGTTTCTGCGCTTGGCAAGGGTTGAGCGCGTGCGGCAATGGGTATTCGAAACCTTGGTCCGTCGTCCCGGGCGCGTTTTGCGAGACCCGGGATCTTTTTCCAACACGCACTGCGATTACTTGAGTAAACAAGATCCCAGTTTTCCGCGATGCTCCAACCGGGACGACGTGCAGGAACATCTCTTTCAGGGGCACAGATTAGTATGATAACAAAGAGCAAAACCGACGCGCTCATCTTTGAGACTCTCTGGGGGGAACAACAACATGCGAGCCATTCAATTCGATACGGCGGGTGCCGCCAAAGACGTGCTTACCGATGTGACGATTGAGCCAACGCAACCTGCACCCGGCGAAGTCCTGGTCAAAGTCGCCTATTCAGCGGTCAATCCGACGGATGTGAAACGGCGCGGATCGGGGCGCGAACTGCCAAACTTCTCGCCCATTATTCCAGGGAATGACGGTGCCGGGGTTATCGAAGCGGTTGGCGAAGGCGTCGATCCCGCGTGTGTGGGCGATAACGTCTGGATTTTTGGGGCACAGGCCGGGCGGCCGGACGGCACGACAGCAGAATATTGCACCCTGCCCCATTGGATGGCCCCGCCGTTGCCAGATGGTGTCAGCCTTGAACACGGCGCGTGTTTGGGCGTGCCTGCGGTGACCGCGTACCACGGCATATTCTCGGATGGTTTGGTTGATGGCATGACGGTTCTGGTATCCGGTGGGGCTGGCCGGGTTGGCAGCTACGCCGTGCAAATGGCCAAACTGGGCGGTGCGACGGTGATCGCGACCGCCGGGACGGACGAGAACACAGCTTATGCCAAGTCATTGGGTGCCGATCATGTGATCAACTATAAGACCGAAGACGTCGCAGCCCGGGTCCTGGAGATCACAGATGGGCACGGCGTGGACCGGGCGTGTGAGGTGGCTTTTGGGGCCAACATCAATCTTTTTGCGGAAATATGCGCGAACAATGCGGTGGTGACGACATATAGCTCTGACGCCAATGACACGCCCACCATGCCGTTCCTTCAACTGATGTTTAAGAACATTACAATCCGGCCGTTTTCGATCTACGCCCTGCCGGAAACGGTCAAGTGGGACGCGTTCATGGCGATCAACGATATGCTGGCATCGGGATCGATCAGTCACAGAATTGGCAAAAAATGCCCGTTTACGCTGGACGGTGTTGTCGCTGCGCACGAAGCGATTGAGACCGATGCTGTCACAGGTGTGTGCTTAATTGAGGTTTCGCCTGCGTAAAAACGAAATTACTGAGTAAAAGCCAAACTACAAAACAAGGTCGTGGAATTAGAGGCCGTTTTTGCGGAACAAACCCATCTTCGAAATAGCTCAATGATTTCAATGAGATGATTAAAAATAGGACTAAAATGCGCACATGCGCGGGGTACAATGCACACAATCCCGAAAAGTCGAATGTTTTGGTCTAATCGGATCTAATTTTTGGGCATATTTTTATTGTGTTCTGCCACTAAAAAAGCCCTGCAACCAAAGGTCACTGGGCTTTTTTAAATGGTCGGGGAGACAGGATTC
>DGNZ01000205.1:6258-24837 GCA_002389175.1 Rhodospirillaceae bacterium UBA4479
AGGTGCGCTACCAGGCTGCGCCACTCCCCGACGCGGCGAAACCTAAGAGCAACTAAGGTTTTACGCAAGCCCCGTTTTGCATCTAACAACAAATTTATACAGCGCCTTATTTATCAACCGAAAACAACGCGGCGGCATTCGGCACATATGCCCGTTTTGGTCACGGCTGCTAATTGACACAGGGGTATTTTTGTTCCTTATTTGTTCTCATTCTATTTGGAGAACAAAATGCCCCTTCGATTCACATCGCACCCTTCGAAATTGCCCCTGACGTTTTATGCGATGAAGGTCCCTGCCGGGTTCCCGAGTCCCGCCGAAGACCATGCCGAAGGGAAACTGGACTTGAATGAACATCTGGTCCGACGCCCTGCCGCGACATATTTTGTCCGTGCAGATGGTGAATCGATGCGCGATATCGGGATATTTAGCGATGATTTATTGATCGTAGACCGCAGTATTGAGCCAAGTTCCGGTGACGTTGTTATTGCCGTCGTGAACGGCGATTTGACCGTGAAGAAATTAATTAAAAGACAGCAGAACTGGGCGCTTTCGGCTGCAAACCCGAGCTATGACGATATTTTGTTATCAGACAGCGGGTTCGATATTTGGGGCGTGGTCACGCACAGCATCCGCCAACATTGTAAATCCTGATGGCGACATTTGCGCTTGTCGATTGCAATAATTTTTACGCGTCATGCGAACGGGTGTTTGAACCCAAACTTAAACACCGCCCCATTGTTATTTTGTCCAATAATGATGGCTGTATCGTTGCGCGGTCCAGTGAAGCCAAAGAGATCGGCATTCCGATGGGTGCCCCCCTGTTTAAGGCGCGCGGACTGATCAGGCGACATGGTGTCGTCGTTCGGTCATCGAACTATGCGTTGTATGGCGACATGTCGGCACGGGTCATGGATATCTTGTCCGCAGCAGTCCCCAATTGTGAGGTTTATTCTATTGATGAATGTTTTCTCGATCTTGATCACTTGTGTGTCCCTAATTTGGGCGATTGGTGCCGGGATTTGCGCCGACAGGTCCTGCAATGCACGGGGATTCCAGTTTCAATAGGCATTGGGCAGACCAAGACCCTATCAAAAATTGCCAACAAATATGCGAAAGCAACGCCCGGTGATGATGGTGTGTTTGTCATATCACCTGAGACGGTCGAGGCGTGTTTGTATCAAACCCCCATCGGTGATGTTTGGGGGATTGGCCGACGCGGATCGAAAATGCTGATCGGCAAAGGCGTTCACAGCGCGCTGCATTTCAGGGATTCCGATGATCGATGGGTCAGGCAACGGATGGGCGTTGTTGGCCTGCGTACGGTTCACGAGCTTCGCGGTATTCCATGCAGTGAATTAGAAGACATTGCCCCTGCCAAACAGGCGACATGCTGCACACGAACCTTTGCACGGGCCAGTGCCGATATGGTGGATGTCAAAAATGCGGTGCTTTCGTATGCAGAACGTGCGGTCGAAAAAATGCGTCATGCGGGCCAAGTCTGCCGTGTTGTGCAGGTTTTTATCCGAACGGATCGGCACGATGATCACGAACAGCCGTATTCGGCATCGGCATTGGAAACGCTGATCACACCGACGAATGATAGCCGGGCTGTGGTCGCTGCGGCGCTTAGGGTTTTTGCGCGTATCTGGCGCAGTGGTATTCGCTACAGAAAAGCAGGCGTTTTGTTGTTAGACCTGTCTGCTGCAGATGATGTCATGCCAGGATTGCTTGATGATCGGCGTGCAGGTGGCGATGCCCTGATGAAAGCCATAGACCATGTGAATGGTCGGTTTGGCCGCGGTTCGGTGCATTTGGGGCTTTCCGATCATGCGGCGGCGTGGCGCATGCGCCAAGAGCACCTATCCCCCCGCTACACCACACGCTGGCAAGATATTCCGAGGGCGCGGCTGTAGCGTTGGCGACGTTGCTCAGCGCCAAATATCACCGTTTTTATCCAACCGATTCAGCTATGCGGTTTTAGCATATCTGTTACGTGAAACGGACGATGGTGCAGGTGCGAAGGTGGGAGTACACCGCGCTCACTGAAACTATTAACACGTGGAGAATACACGATGGATACGCAATACATCTTCAACACGGTTATGGGTTCTTTTGTTGGTGCAGTTGCGATCCTAGCGATAGTGGTCAAACTGTTCTAAGGAAAGTCTCATGACGTGCGTTAAATAAACCCCGGTCCTTGACCGGGGTTTTTTCGTGCTGTCATGGTTTAGCACCTGCGTGCTTTTGCTTTCCCTATCCCGCTATATTTGGCAGAGATAGCTGCACATGGTGATCCTGTTGATCCCCGATTGAAGTAATTGAGAGATATCATACGACTATGAACCATTCTGACACCGATGATGACGCCGCCAAAGAGGTCCATGACTTCATCCGCGACCGTGTGCGCGAGGATTTAGCCTCTGGCGCCACCAAAAGTGTTGTGACCCGGTTCCCGCCTGAACCCAACGGCTATTTGCATATTGGACATGCGAAATCGATTTGCCTGAACTTCGGCGTGGCCGAGGAATTTGGTGGTGTGTGTAATCTGCGGTTCGATGACACCAACCCTGCCAAGGAAGAACAAGAATTCCTCGATGCGATTGAAGCCGACGTCCGCTGGATGGGCTTCAAATGGGATGATGCGCCACGCCATGCGTCAGATTACTTCGACACATTATACGCGTGGGCGGAACACCTGATCACCGAAGGCCACGCCTACGTCGATGACCTGAACGCCGAAGAAATGCGCGAATACCGTGGCACGTTGACCGAGCCTGGAAAAAACAGCCCGCACCGCGACCGTACCCCAGAAGAAAACCTCGACCTATTCCGCCGTATGAAAGCGGGCGAATTCGTGGATGGTGCTCGCGTGCTTCGTGCCAAGATCGACATGGCGTCCGGCAACATCAACATGCGCGACCCGGTGATTTATCGAATCATTAAAAAGCCCCACCCTCGTACGGGTGACAAATGGTGCATCTATCCGAATTACGATTTCGCCCACGGCCAGTCGGATGCCATCGAAGGCGTCACCCATTCGTTGTGCACGTTGGAATTCGAAGACCACCGCCCGTTATATGAATGGCTGATTGCACACCTGCCGACACCCAGCCAGCCGCGTCAGTATGAATTTGCGCGGCTCAACATGACCTATACGGTTTTGTCCAAGCGGCGCTTGACCCAGCTTGTCGAAGAAGGCCACGTCAATGGTTGGGACGATCCCAGAATGCCAACGCTTTCAGGCCTTCGCAGACGCGGCATGCCGCCAGAAGCCATTCGTGATTTTGTATCCCGATTGGGTGTGACGAAATCTGACAGCGTGGTGGAGCCTGCTGTTCTCGACCATTGCGTGCGCGAGCATTTGAACAAACATGCGGAACGCCGCATGGCCGTGTTGAACCCCTTAAAAGTGGTGATCGAAAATTACCCCGAGGGTCAATCCGAAGAACTTGAAGCGGTCAATAATCCAGAGGACGAAGGCGCTGGTATGCGTATGGTTCCCTTTGGCCGCGAGATATACATCGAACAAGACGACTTCATGGAAGACCCACCCAAGAAATTCTTCCGGCTTGGCCCTGGTCGCGAAGTGCGTTTGCGCTGGGCATACTTCATCACGTGTACCGACGTGATCAAAGACGATGCCGGCAACATTGTTGAGTTGCGGTGCACCTATGACCCTGAAACCAAGGGCGGCAACGCACCCGATGGCCGTAAGGTCAAAGGCACACTGCATTGGGTGTCTGCTGCCGATGCGGTCGACGCCGAGGTGCATCAATATGATCATCTGTTCACTGAACCCAATCCGGGGAAAAGCGATAACTTTGTCGACTGCCTGAACCCAGACAGCCTGACGACGTTGACGGGCTGTAAATTGGAGCCTTCTTTGGGTGCGTGGCCAGTTGGTCAGACGGTCCAATTCGAACGGTTGGGATATTTCTGCCCAGATTTGGGATCGACGGCAGAACAGCCCGTTTTCAACCGCACGATGACCCTTCGCGATACCTGGGCGAAAATTCAGGCAAAAGGGTAAAGTCCTGAACGTATCTACGCTTCAAGTTTGCCAGGTAAACTGATACCTTTCGCCAACTAGCGAGGGATTTATAAACATTGCGTGATAATACGACCGCCGTTCTTGCAACAGATCAGGACGCTGAGCTTGCTGAATTGCGAGAAGAAAATACACGCCTGCGCGATGCCCTGTCCAATACGCAATTGCTCCTTAAAAGCTTATCTGAGACGACAAATGAAATGTATTGGCGTACCGACGTCGATCATCGTTTCACGTACATGTCGGATTTGGTCGTTCAGGCCGTTGATGTGCCGATGTCAGGGCAAATTGGACGGACACGTGCGGAATTATCTGACGACGATTTATCTGCGCCGCATTGGATTGAACATCTAGAGGATCTGCGCGCGCACCGCCCGTTTAAAAACTTTCATTACATTCGTCGTCATTCAAACGGTGATATCCGGCATATCTCGACATCAGGGCAACCCATGTTTGACGAGGCTGGGAATTTTGATGGCTTTATCGGTGTCGCGGCAGATATCACTGAACGGCTAGAAATCGAAAACAAAGCCCGCTATGCCGAAGCCAATCTTTATGCCGCGGTCAACGCGTTGGATGCGATGATGTCGCTATGGGGACCAGATGATCGTCTGGTGATGTGTAACGACAAGTTTAGAAAATTGAATGCACGTATTTTAGATAAATGCGTGCCCGGCACTTTGTTTGAGGATCATATTCGGGCGTTGGTGACAGACAAATTGTTGGATCCCAGAGAGGACGGCGAAGGTTGGGTTGAAAATCGTCTGGCCCGCCGCAAGAACCCCTCTGGTCCATTTGAAATGCTCCGCGAAAACGGCGAAGCCATTCTTATATATGAAGCACGATTACCCGACGGCAGTATGATCACCATGGCGGTTGATATTACGCCTCAAAAAAATGCCGAGCGTGCGCTTCGCGACAGTGAGCAACGCATGCGTGATTTTGGGGATACTGCGGCTGACTGGTTCTGGGAGATGGATGAGGATTTGCGGTTTAGCTATATATCCGTGGTCAGCGATGATATTCTGGATGCACCAGAAGCCGAGCAAAATTTACCATTGGGGCACGAAATCATCCTTGAGGGTTTATCCGAGCTTCAGTCAATAAATGAAAGTGACAAACTTTCCCAACGTCAGCCTTTCAACGATATTCGGTTTTCCAGAACACGATCTGATGGCGAACGTGTTCATATGTCGGTGAGTGGCAAACCGATCTTTGACGGGGATGGCCGTTTTCTCGGATATCGTGGCGTTGGACGCGACATTAGCGATTTGCTGAGAGCCCAAGAGGCGTTGCAACTTGAGAAAGACCGCGCCGAGGATGCCAGTCGCGCGAAGTCGCAATTCTTGGCCCATATGAGCCATGAGCTGCGTACACCGTTGAACGCGATCCTGGGTTTTTCAGATATTCTGCGCGAGCAGCTTTTCGGTCCCCTGGGTGCTGATAGCTATGTCGATTATGCCAATGACATCCATGGAAGTGGCGAACACCTGCTGAGTCTCATCAACGACTTACTCGATATTGCGAAAATCGAAGCTGGCAAGCAGGACATTGTGGATGAGCGTATCAATATAGAGACCGCAATTGATAAATCATTACGGTTATTCTCGCACCGCTTGGTTCGTCGCAAGATTGAAACTGTCATCGAGATCGACGATACCGCGACGCATTTGAATTGTGACCGCCGCGCATTATCTCAGATATTCTTTAATCTGATTTCGAATGCCGAGAAATTTGGCCGCGAACAAGGCGAGATTAAAATTACCTCATCATTGGGCGAAGATGGTGGTGTCCGAATTTCCGTCAGTGACGATGGACGCGGCTTTAAAGCTGACGAACTCAAGACGGTCTTATCGCCATTTGGTCGAATTGAAAATCCGATGACAAAATCAATACCTGGGTCTGGTCTAGGTTTACCCATCGTCAATGGATTGATCGAAATGCATGGTGGAAGATTGGAAATACAGAGCGAAGTAGACAAAGGGACAAGTGTAACCTCGATTTTCCCGCCGGACCGCACGCCGACAGCGTCTTAACGCACCTTAGATGACGGCAGTTTCTTTATGGAAGTGTCACACGATTTCCGACTTTGATGCCCAGTTTCGCTGACATCCCCCCATTGATCTCAAGCACATACCGGACCTGACTGTTCGAAGAAATAATCTCGGTTGAATGGGGTGTCGTGTTCGCGGCGATTTTGTGGACAATCCCCTTTTCAGAAATGAACAGCATATCTAGCGATATGTATGTGTTCTTCATCCACATCGAAACGGGTCTTGGATCACCAAAATCAAAGAGCATCCCTGTGTCAGGCGCTAAAAATTTGCGAAACATCAGCCCTTTTGAGCGTTCTTGCTGGCTGCGCATGATTTCGACGGAAAAAGTGTGTGAACCATTATCGGAATGGACCACAACTGCACCAGAATGGCTGTCAGCACGGCTGGTTTGTGGGAATGCCAGAAGGACCGCCAGAATCATCATTGCAACGAGTCTCCTGCATATAAGTAAAAGCTTATCCGTCATATCACACTTTCTGCGTCATTTTGTTCTGGTCAGCGCCTCATTCGGTTCGTACATTAACAATAAGTAAGAGAACCGCTAAACCCAGATAAGAACAAGGTAATTTACCTGTCGTGGGGAAAAATGCGGGTATGTGGGGGGCTAGTTTTTGCGTGCTATCGGCTTAGCGGCGTCGTTAACAGCTTTTTGGATTTTTCTATCAGGATATTGGCTCCCGCTGATCCTTAGCTTTGGTGTATTGTCGATTGCCCTATGCGTTTATATCGCGCGGCAATTGGGTACCAACGACGAAGAAGGATATCCGTCTCACCTCCTCCCTAAAGCCTTGTTCTCGTATTGGCCTTGGCTGGTCAAAGAGATCGTTGTTTCCAATTTCATGGTCGCGAAGGCCATCCTGCGCGGCGGCGATGCCATACATCCGCAAGTCTTAACGGTCAAAGCTAGTCAGCCGGATGAACTGGGCCAAACCGTTTATGCAAATTCAATTACGTTGACGCCGGGCACTGTTGCCATCGCTGTTCAGGATGATGTGATCACCGTTCATGCGTTGATGGATGAAACCGCCGAGGGTCTGCTGACCGATGATATGAACAAACGTGTTTGCGCATTCATGGGATATGCACCGACAGGACCTTCAACGCCGATCAAAGAGACATCTTCATCATGATGTTCACAGTCGCATCCGTTGGTGTGGTGGTCACGATGGCTTTGGCTCTCGCGCGGTCTGTGATTGGGCCGGATATTTATAACCGCATCATGGCCGTCAACGTATTCGGGACGTTATCTGTGATGCTGATCGCTATTTACGGCTTTATCGATGGTCGGCCAGAATTTCTCGACCTTGCGATGGTCTACGCCTTGATCAACTTCATCGGCACGATTGCTGTCACAAAGTATGTGACTTTTGCCGATATGGGGCATGGTGACGATGGCGACCCGGCGGGAGACATCTGATGGATGTGTTCGTTGATGGCTTCAGCTGGGCGATGATTATTTGTGGTCTTATTTTCTGTCTGATCGGTGGTTACGGGTTGATGACCCTAAAGGATATGTACGCGCGACTGCACGCGGCATCCCTGATCGATACATTGGGCGTCGGTCTCGTCTTCGTCGGGTTAATGATGCAAGCCGGGTTCACGCTTGCAACGGCCAAGCTGCTAATCATTTTGCTGTTTATCTTTTTCACCAGTCCAACATCGACCCATGCACTAACACGTGCGGCGATTAATGGTGGTACGTATCCGACAGTTGACGACCCCGCAGGGCGGGCTCTCGCGGAATCGACGAAAAACACAGTGGTACAGAAATCATGAGCCTCGAAATTCTCTCATCTGATTTCTTAGACGCCGTCATGCTGTTGTTTATGGCAGTGACCGCATTGGCAATTGCGCGCATCCGAAACTTATTTGCTGTCGTGATGTTGAGCGGAATATACAGTTTGTTGGGTGCTACGCTTTACGTGATTTTGGATGCCGTTGATGTGGCCTTCACCGAAGCTGCAGTCGGCGCTGGGGCATCTACGGTACTGATGATTGGGACATTGGGCCTGACGTCGGCTCGCGAGAACGTGACGCCGAATATCAAGGCTATTAAGGGGTTTGTGATCTGCTCCTTGGTTGGCGCAGCGTTGGTTTACGCCAGTTTCGATATGCCGTCGTATGGCGACCCAGAAGCCCCGATCCATCATCATGTGGTACCGCGATATCTTAATGAGTCTGCGAGTGAAATAGGATTGCCCAATGTGGTGACTTCGGTGTTGGCCAGCTATCGGGGGTACGACACCATGGGCGAAGCATTTGTGATCTTCACAGCGGCTGCCGGTGTCATCACGATTATTGGCCGAAGCCGACGTCGCCGGACCAAGAAAGACACCGTCGATAAGAAATCTGGAGGATCTGAGGCATGATCGTCATGCGCAGTAAATTGATCCTTCGTGTGGTCTCTAAATTATTGATCCCATTCATTTTGCTCTTTGGTCTTTATGTCCAATGGCATGGTGACTTCGGGCCTGGTGGCGGTTTTCAAGCGGGTGTGATCTTCGCCGCCGCATTTATGCTATATGGCATTATTTTTGGCCTCGGGACGCTGCGTGAAGTCTTGCCTGCTTGGTTGACCCGTTCGTTGATGTCGATCGGCGTATTGCTCTATGCAGGTGTCGGCGTTGTGACGATGCTCAGAGGGGCACATTTCCTGGGATACGATGTCTTGGCATCGACGCCCACGGGCGGACAGCATGTTGGTATTCTGTTGGTCGAGGCTGGCGTCGGGATTACAGTTTTTTCTGCAATCATCACAATATTTTGTGCGTTTGCAGGGCGTGCCGCAGCGGATGTGAATCCCAGCGATGACTACATAGACGAGGCCGAATGATGTTTGAAAACTTCGGCCTTCCTGGATTATTGAATTATTGGTTCGTGTTCCTGTTGATGATGATCGGTCTTTATATCGTTATCGCACACGAAAACCTGATCAAAAAGATCGTCGGCTTGAACGTATTCCAAGTATCGGTCTTCGTCTTTTATATCTCGATTGCAAAGATCAAAGGCGGCACTGCACCAATTTTGGACAGTAACGTGGTGATTTATTCAAACCCGCTCCCTCATGTGCTGATCCTGACAGCGATTGTTGTTGGTGTTGCGACCACCGCATTGGGATTGGCCTTGGTTGTGCGTGTCCAAGAAAGCTTTGGGACCATAGAAGATGATGAAGTCCGTGATCTTGAGGAGCGTGACGAGTGAGTTTCCTTCTCGAACATATTTCAGTCCTGGTCGTCGTCGTGCCGTTAATGGCAGCGCCTGTATACATGTTTTTGCGCAACGGTACCGCGTCTTGGGCTTGGGCGACGGGTATCAGCGTCATCACATTCGCGCTGGCAATTGTTTTAATCCAGCATGTGTTAGAGAACGGCGAGATCATCTATGCGCTAGGTGATTGGGCGGCGCCGTGGGGTATCATCTATCAGATCGACGAAATCGGGGCATTCGTCATGCTGATCGTTTCAGCCATGGCTGCGATTGCACTCCCCTACGCCAAACAAAGCATCGAACGCGAAATTCCAAAAGATCGACATTACTTGGTCTACTGCATGTTCTTGCTGTGTATGGCGGGTCTGCTGGGCATGGCCGCAACGGGTGATGCGTTCAACTTGTTTGTCTTCTTAGAGGTCTCATCTCTTTCGACCTATGTCCTGATCAGCCTGGGCAAAGACCGTAGAGCGATCGCGGCCGCACTTCGTTATCTGATTTTAGGAACGTTGGGTGCCACGTTCTACGTCATTGGTTTAGGTATGCTTTATCAGATGACCGGGTCGCTCAACATGGCTGACCTGGCTGACTTGCTGCCCGGTGTACAAGATACGCAGACCGTTCATGTGGCCCTCGCGTTTATTTTCGTAGGCTTTGGCCTCAAACTTGCGCTGTTCCCGCTACATGTATGGTTGCCGAACGCTTATACCTACGCACCATCTGCCGTCACCGTGTTCTTGGCAGCGACCGCGACCAAGGTTGCCGTATATGCATTGATCAGGCTGACGTACACCGTCTTTGGTGACATTGAACCACTGGAAACATACGGCGTCCGTATCGTGGTTGTGGGACTTGCAATAGCTGGGATGTTCGCTGGTTCCATGCTGGCGATTTACCAGAACAATGTGAAACGCTTGCTGGCTTATTCCAGTATCGCCCAAGTCGGCTACATGATCTTAGGTATTTCCATGGGCAATGCGGCTGGCTTGGCTGGCGGTATTATCCATATGTTCAATCATGCCGTGATGAAGGGTGCCTTGTTCATGGCGCTCGGTTGCGTTTTCTACGTGGTCGGCTCGGTAAAGATCGAAGATATGGCCGGGTTGGGTAAGCGTATGCCATTGACTGCTGCTGCATTTGTTGCAGGCGGATTTTCGTTGATCGGCGTGCCGTTGACGGTTGGCTTCATTTCAAAATGGTATCTGGTTCAAGGTGCCTTTGAGGCCGGTTGGTGGCCTGTTGCGATTTTGATCATGCTGTCATCGTTATTGGCTGTAATTTATGTCTGGCGTGTTGTTGAGGTCATGTATTTCCGCGATCCGCCCGCTGGCCACGAAATAGCCAAAGAAGCCCCCATGGGTATGCTGATCCCAACGTATGTGCTTTTGGGCGCAGCGTTCTATTTCGGCATTGATGCGACGTTCACATCTGATGTGGCCCTAAGCGCTGCAGAGAGCTTGCTTGGGGGATCGAGATGACCCCTGAAACTCTGATCTTGCTCGCTTTAGCGGTTCCATTAGTTGGGGCATTACTGGTTTTATTTTCTGGTGTTGCGTCGGCAAATATCCGTGACGGTTTGACCGTCATAACCGCGGCTATCCTGTTCGCGATTGTTTGGCAGCTGATACAGATCGTAGATGCAGGTGGACGGCCCAGCTTAACCCTGATCGAAATGCTGCCAGGGTTATCGATTACATTCACGTTGGAACCGCTTGGGATGATCTTTGCAGGGATCGCCAGCTTCCTTTGGATCATTACGTCGTTTTATGCGTTCGGTTATATGCGCGGCCATCACGAACATAATCAGACGCGGTTCTTCTTTTGCTTTGCCATCGCGATCATGTCGGCCATCGGCATCGCATTTGCAGGCAATATGCTGACGTTGTTTGTATTCTACGAAGTGTTGACGATTTCAACATTTCCGCTGGTGGCACACTCCGGCACCGACGAGGCCAAGCGCGCGGGACGTATATATCTTGGCATTTTGATTTCGACATCGATCACGTTCCTGCTGACGGCTGTTATATGGACGTATGTCGAAGTGGGTACACTTGATTTCACCAAGGGTGGGATCATGGAAGGCAACGCATCTGCAGGCGTGATTGCGATCCTGTTCGGGCTATATATCTATGGGATCGGCAAGGCGGCATTGATGCCGTTCCATAGATGGCTTCCTGCTGCCATGGTAGCCCCGACCCCCGTCAGTGCCCTCCTCCACGCCGTTGCCGTTGTGAAGGCCGGCGTGTTCTCGGTGCTCAAAGTCAGCGTCTATATTTTTGGTGTTGATACCCTTGCCAGCACGGGTGCATCAACTTGGCTGGCCTACGTTGCAGGCGCCACGATTTTGCTGTCGTCGCTGGTGGCGATGCGCAAAGACAACCTGAAAGCGCGGTTGGCGTATTCAACGATTAGCCAGCTCAGTTATATTGTCTTGGGTGCCATGCTGGCGACCAACATCAGCACCATGGGATCAACCCTGCATATCGTCATGCACGCGTTCGGTAAGATCACCCTTTTCTTCTGCGCGGGTGCCATCATCGTATTCGCACACAAGACCGATATCTCGGACATGAAGGGCCTGGGTCGTAAGATGCCGATCACGTTCTTCTGCTTCTTCCTTGCATCGCTTTCGATCATTGGATTGCCACCACTGGGTGGGGTTTGGTCGAAATGGTTTATCGCGCTGGGTGCCGCCGAGTCCGATCAGTTGATCTTCATCGCTGTGTTGATGATCTCATCATTGCTGAACGTCGCGTACCTAATGCCGATTGTGTATCACGGTTACTTTGGCAAAGAACCCATTCCAAAAGCGGATGATCACGCCCATGATCACCACGATGATCATCACGCGCCGCCCAATCATCCGATGCTGCGTCATCTGACTTTTGGTCGCGCAGGGATCGCCGAGGCGCCTGTGATGTGTTTGGCGCCCATCGTGCTGACCACGGTTGGGTGTATCGCGTTGTTTTTCTATGCGGAAAATATCCGCCAATTCTTAACCCCAGTGTTCGGAGGCTAATGCCATGAGCGAACACGAAAACAAAATCCATGACCCCAAAAAATATTGGCTGGATGAGCCGCGTAACGTGCGCAAGGTCATCGGTGCTGTGTTTGTGGTCTGCGCGTTATTGTTTATTTCCGATGCATTTTATCACAAGCACTCGCATTTCGCGGTTGAGGATTGGTTCGGTTTCTACGCGATCTTCGGTTTTGTGATGTGTGTTCTCTTGGTCCTGGCGGCCAAGCTCATGCGTGTATTTTTAATGCGGGATGAGGAGTACTACGACAAAGATGACTAGTCTCAATCCCGGTTTAATCCTCATTCTTGGCGCGATCCCAGTCGTGCTGATCCCGCATGCCATCCGTCGTTTCTATTTGTTGGTTTTGCCTATTGTTGGTTTCGCTGTCGTCCATTCGTTGGAACCAGGCACGGTCGTTACCTACGAAACATTTGGCATGACGCTAGAACTCCTGCGCGTCGATGAACTGTCTAAGGTATGGGGGTATATTTTCAATATTGCCGCCTTCTTGGCCCTTTTGTTCGCCTGGCATGATCGCGATACGATGCAACAGGTCTCGGCGTTGATCTATGCCGGGGCTGCTATTGCTGCTGTGTTCGCGGGCGATTTGGTTACGCTGTTCGTTTATTGGGAACTGACGGCCATATCTTCGGTTTTCCTGATTTGGGCAGCACGCACAGAGCGCGCATATCGGACAGGGCTCCGGTATCTGATTATTCAAGTTGGTTCCGGGGTTATCCTGTTATCCGGCGTCTTGCTTTGGTACGCCGATACAGGATCAATTGAATTTGATCACATCGGGATAGAGACACTCGCGGGCAAATTGATTCTTCTCGCATTCGGAATTAAATGCGCCTTTCCACTGTTACATAACTGGCTACAGGATTCCTATCCTGAGGCGACAGTAACGGGCACTGTGGTTTTAAGCGCCTTTACCACCAAATTGGCAGTTTATGCCCTGGCACGGGGCTATGCCGGCACTGAGAGCCTGATTTATATTGGTGCGACCATGACCGCATTCCCCATTTTCTTTGCGGTCATCGAAAACGATCTCAGGCGCGTGCTGGCCTATTCCTTGAATAACCAATTGGGGTTCATGGTCGTTGGTATCGGTGTTGGGACCGAAATGGCGCTGAACGGCACCGCAGCCCACGCCTTCAGCCATATTCTTTATAAAGCGCTGCTGTTCATGTCTATGGGTGCTGTGCTGTACCGGACGGGAACGTGCAAAGGGTCCGAATTGGGTGGGCTTTATAAATCTATGCCGTACACGACAGTGTTCTGTATGGTCGGCGCAGCATCAATCTCTGCGTTTCCGCTGTTCTCAGGGTTTATTTCAAAATCGATGATCCTGACAGCCGTTGCCGGAGAGCACCGGTGGTTTATATGGGGCACTTTGTTGTTCGCCTCTGCCGGGGTTTTCCATCATTCAGGCATTAAGATTCCGTATTTCGCATTCTTTGCCCACGACAGTGGCCGACGTGTCAAAGAAGCGCCATGGAATATGCTTTTGGCGATGTTTATCACGGCATTCCTGTGCATTTTCATCGGCGTCTATCCGCAAGCATTGTATGATATTCTACCGTATCCCGTTGACTTCGTGCCCTACACGACGGCACACGTCATCACGCAGCTACAACTGTTGATGTTCTCAGCGCTCGCATTTACGGTTTTGATGCTTTATCACATTTATCCGCCGGAGCTGAAGTCCACAAACCTTGATACTGAGTGGTTCTATAGACGATTGTTGCCGCGCGTGCTGAACAGGCTTGGCGGTTGGATTGATCGTGCGGACCAAGCGATACGCAAAGAATCCTTGGTGATCATCGGCGATGTCATCGCGATGATTGAGCGTAACCACGGACCAGAATCCGCCATGTCCCGGACAATATTGGCAGGCAGTATGGCGCTTGTTGTAATTACGGTATTACTGCTGTTCTTGGTCGTGGTTATTATTTGAAGGCGTTGATCGTTTAATCGCTATTAAAAAGCGGTCACCGTGAATCAGCTGGTTTCGTCAAACCATGCGGGTGCTGGCAGGTCGTTAAACAACTTGCCTAAACCCTCACCCCATTCTTTGGAAATCTGAAGGTAATATGGGTCTTCGGGTTGAATCCGTTGCTGCATGGCGACCTTACATTCATCGACGTTCATCACCATCATATCGATGGGTAATGCCACTGCGACGTTTGAGCGAACGGTACTATCGATGGATACAAGCGCGCATTTCGCAGCCTGTAGAAGTTCCATTTCCGGTGTCACGACCCGTTCCAAAATGGGTTTACCGTATTTTGACTCACCGATTTGTATATACGGTGTGTCCTCGGTCGCTTCGATGTAATTGCCAGCGGAATAAATCTGGAACAGGCGCATCCTGCGGCCCTTGATTTGACCACCAAGAATAAAAGTTGATGACGCGCTGCCGTCTTCGGCTTCGATATATTTCTGATCCCGATCATGCACATTCCGGATGGCGCGTCCGACCAGTTGGGCGGCATTGGTCAATGATGAGACGTTGTAGAGAGTATCTCCATCGGTATCCCCATCGAGACCTTCTTCAAGCTGAGATATTACCGCCTGGGTGACGGCTAAATTGCCCGCTGTCAGCACGCAAATCACGCGCTCGCCAGGGGTTTCAAAAACAAACAATTTTCGGTATGTGGAAATGTTGTCGACGCCCGCATTTGTGCGGGAATCAGACGCAAACACGATTCCAGAATTCAGGCGTATACCAAGGCAATATGTCATGAATTATGGCATAAGATTGGAAGCGCCCAATGTAAATAGCTATCTAGCTTTGGGACTGATCGACCTGGACCCGAACGGACATTTCTTCAATGCCACCGCCGTACCTAGAACCGCGCACAGGGGCGGCGCTGGGGTAATCAAAACCGATGGCAAGACGCACATATTCCTCGGTCGCTGACTGGCGATTCGTTGGATCAAAGCTGACCCAACCCAATCCAGGCACATGGGCTTCGGCCCAGGCATGGGATGCGACGTGGCTGTCATTGCCCTGACCTGCCAAAATGTATCCGCTGACATAACGCGCAGGGATATCAAGTGCCCGTGCACCCGAAATCATAATGTGTGCATGGTCCTGGCAAACACCAGATCCGGATGCGATGGCATCCTCAGCCGTGGTATCGGTAGTCGTGGCACCTGGATGATAGCCAACATTACCCGAAATAGCGTCTGAAAGTGCATGAAGCGCTGGCAATGGGCCTTCGTCTAATTTGGACTTGATGTCAGCCACCAATCGCAAAATGTTATCGCCCGTCGCGGTCATGGGGGTGTCGCGCAAGAAAAGTTGCGGCGGTAAACCGTCACGTGCAGGCAAGACACCGACCGTATCGATGGTTTCAACGACGCCTTCGACCACGACTTTGATTTCTTTGTGTGCTTCGTCAATGGTGGACACATGAACGCTGTTCCCAAAGCCATCGACCCAGGGGGTCATGGTGCCTGCGGTCGAAACAGACCATGACATGATTCGCTGACACGAATCCTGTCGCGGCGTCAGACGAAGGTACTGAATCGAATGGTTCGCCGGTTCTTGGAATTTATAGAGTGTCTCATGGACGATTGTTAAACGCATTATCGTATTTTCCTATCGGACCATGATGAAATCTTGGCGAATTTGATCGCTGATGACGTGAATTCGTTTTCGGAAGTCATGGAGAAACCCTGCCAGCCCATCACGAAACACGCTGTCTAAGCTCAACGTGCGGAGTTCTGCCGCCAGTTGTTCCGACATGTCAGCGCAAGCGGCCTCGCGCTTCAACGTACGTAGGATTTCCGCTGTGTCTTCAACACAAGCCAAGAGAGAACGCGGAATTTGCGTATTTAAGATCATCAAATCAGCAACCGACACCGGGTCGAGTTCCCGATAAAGCTGTCGGAACGCGCTGTAAGTATTGGCTGATCGCAAGAACGTTCCCCACCGATAAAAATCAAACCCATCGTCACGTCGTGAGGCACGATGGAATGATGCGGAACGCGCTAACAACAGCCGTGTCGTGTTTTCAGCGCGCTCTAGCGTCGTTCCCAAATCCCAGAACATAAATGGTTCGCCCCGGCGCATGGTGCCGTAAATAACGCCGCGCAACAGGTGCGTGCATTCTTTTACGCTGTCCAAGTATTCCTGTGTGCCTTGTTCCACTACCTGATCAAGGGTGCAGTCCTTGGTGTTCATCCACGTTTCATTGATGCATTGCGAAATTTCAGTAGTAAGGACGTGTCGCGCACCCCTTACATTCTCGCGTGCTGCGAATAAACATGACCGGATACTCGAAGAATTGGCCCGATCAAATGCCATGAAGTCGATGACGGGTAATTCATCGTACTTGTCGTGCAGGACTTCAAATGCAGCACGTTCTGAATCGCTCTGAAAAAGGTTACGCCACAAATCCCCCTGCTCTTCTTTGGGGATAGGCATCAGGCTCAGGCGCTGGGTACCTGCCAGAAGCCGTGCTGTATTTTCAACACGTTCCACATAGCGGCCCAGCCAATAAAGGTTGTCAGCGGTTCTACTCAGCATATCAACGCTCCAACACCCAGGTATCTTTGGTCCCGCCGCCTTGCGACGAATTGACGACCAAAGAACCTTCATTGAGAGCGACACGTGTCAGCCCACCCGGCATGACCGTGGTGCGCTGCCCGGATAAGACGAATGGTCGCAAATCCACATGACGTGGTGCCACGCCCTGCTCCACATAAGTTGGACAGGTCGATAAGGATAGCGTTGGCTGCGCAATGAATGCTTCGGGATTGGCTTTGAGCCGCAGTGCGTAATCTTCACGCTCTTTTTTGGTACTGGTGGGACCGACCAACATGCCATAACCGCCAGAGCCATGAACTTCTTTTACGACCAGGTTTTCCAGGTTTTCGAGAACGTATTTGTAGTCACTTGGATCACGAAGCTGATACGTTGGCACGTTCTGTAAGATGGGCTCCTCGCCCAAATAAAACCGGATCATCTCAGGCACATAAACGTACATGGCCTTGTCATCAGCAACGCCAGTGCCAATCGCATTGACGACGGAGACTCGGCCACGTCTGACCACTGATAATAATCCTGGGACACCCAACATGGAGTCTGGACGGAACGTCAACGGATCTAAGAAATCATCATCGATGCGGCGATAAATAACGTCGACCCGTTTCGGGCCTGCTGTAGTCCGCATGAAAACCAAGCCGTCATCGACAAACAAATCTTGTCCTTCGACCAGCTCAATTCCCATTTCAGTCGCTAAAAAAGCATGTTCGAAATACGCACTGTTCAACTGTCCTGGCGTCATCAGAACCACATTGGGGTCGTCAACACCGATCGGTGCGATGGCGCGTAAATTAGACCGGAGTTCTGTGGGATAACGCTCTATGGGCGCGACATTATGCATTGAAAATAAATCAGGAAATAATCGCATCATCGTTTGGCGATTTTCCAACATGTAGGATACACCCGACGGCGTGCGAACGTTGTCTTCCAAGACATAGAATTCGCGTTCACCCGTGCGGACAACATCGACACCAGCAATGTGTGCGTACACGCGACGTGGCAAATCCAGGTCCAACATTTCGGGCCTGAAAGCATCGTTGTTCAACACCAATTCGGGCGGGATGCGCCCTGCTTTTAGGATCGCTTGATCGTGATAAACGTCATCCAAGAATGCGTTGAGTGCATCGACGCGTTGGATCGCCCCCCGAGACAAAAAGTCCCATTCTTGCGGATCAATAATGCGCGGAATGATATCAAATGGAATCATTCGTTCGGTCGCAGCCTCGTCACCGTAAACGGTGAACGTAATCCCCAGCCTGCGGAACATCATGTCTGCTAAACTATTCTTTTTATTCAGGAATTCTTTTGATGTGCTGTCCAGCCATTCGCCGTACTGGCCATAGGCCATGCGGACGGTCCCGTCCGGTTCAAGCATTTCATCAAATGGCCTCAGCGCGTCTTCTTTCGGTGCCTCTGGCAACGTTTCAAGTCCTCTCAAGCGTTCGGGTAATTCGTTACCACCTCGTATTAGCTTTCAACATATCGAATGATCGCGATGATTTAAAGGTGTTGACCAAAATTTAGGCAAAATTGACCAAATGATTATATTTGCTCCAAAATAGCGCTGGTGATATCGGCCGTGCCATGGGGGCCGCCAAACTCGCTCGGTTTCAATTCACCTGTCGCAAACGCAGCCGTAACGGCGTCTTCTATCAAAGTACCAGTGGTTATCGCGGTGTCTTCATTACG
>DGNZ01000094.1 GCA_002389175.1 Rhodospirillaceae bacterium UBA4479
GCGGGGCTATTTTTAGAGGTGCCCGAATGTGTCTCATAGGCCTGAATCGGGTAAAACTGAAATCGTCTATACGACGAAGTTTAGCAAGCAGCATGACCCGCAAAGTGTGATTGGTGCACTTCGCCAAAACGAGGCGATCACCGACCTGAACCTCGTTCCGCTATCCGACATGGTGAACTATTAAGGTTCCGTACTGCGGCCCACAGAGCCGGATTCTGATTATAATCTATTACAAATCTCGCCTGAGTCGTGAAGTCGTAGATGCCCAACCTATCAGGTCGGCATCTTAACGAGATCGTGATGATTTTGTAGCGTGGTTGTCCATGATCTATCGCGCAAAGTATCATAGTCTTTTATGACATAATGCTGCGTGTTTTCTTATGGGCTTTTTGTATTGGATAGAAACGACGTGCATCTGTTTGTAACGCCATTTCGAATCATCGCATTGTTGGTTGTGCTTGTGGCCGTTATGCCCAACATCACACCTGCACATGCAGATGGGCTATCGGCTGCAGAAGCACGTGAGTTTTCCGCCGCCTTAAAAGCCGTTGAGCAGGGGTCTAAAAAACGCCTCGATCATCATGCCCGGCGCTTGCGTGATCCACTGGCCCGCAAAATCGTTTCTTGGTACGTGCTGTTTCAGGGTGGGTTTGGCACCAAGTTCGATCCAATCAACCGTTTCATTATCGAAAATCCCGACTGGCCGCGCCGAAATCGCCTGATCGCGCGCGCCGAAGAAGCCATCACTGGCTCGCCTGATACCATTATCCGCTGGTTCGGTGATCGTCTGCCCGTCACCACCATCGGCAAAACCAAGCTGGGCAAGGCGCTCATTGATGCTGGTCAAAAGCTGCAAGGAGTTGCGATTCTGCGCGATGTTTGGATCAACGGCAACTTCGCCAAAGCCGAAGAGGCCCGGTTCTACAAAAAGCATCGTAAATACCTGACCCGTGAAGATCATCGTGCCCGCACTGAACGCTTGATGTGGCAGGGAAAATATTGGCCAGCACGGCGTATGATGCACAAAGTTGATGCCCAATACCGCAAACTAATCGACGCCCGTACGTCGCTCCGGCGCCAGCGCGGCAACGTCGATTACTTGATCAAACACGTTCCCGAAAAATACAAAAATGACCCCGGTTTGATTTTTGAGCGTATGCGCTGGCGGCGTAAAAAGAACAAAGATAACGCGGTTGAACTATTCAATGGTTTGCCTGATGTTTTGCCACATGCGGACCGCTGGTGGGACGAGCGCAATATCCTGGCACGCCAACAATTGCGCAAAGGTCACATTTCAGAAGCCTACAACATCGCATCTCGTCACGGTCTGACCACGGAACATGCCGCTGATCACGCGACAGCTGAATGGCTGTCCGGTTGGATCGCGCTGAGTTTCCTGAACGAGCCAAAGGTCGCCCGCGATCATTTCAAGAAAATGTATGACGGGGTGAGTTTTCCGGTCAGCCGTGCCCGCGGTGCATATTGGATGGGCCGATCTTATGAAGCGCAGGGAAATATCGAACAGGCCACCATCTGGTACACATCTGCGGCTATTCATCCCACGGCCTATTACGGCCAGTTAGCCGCTGCAAAACTACAGCCAGGGGCAGGGCTAAAGCTTCACCCCGAAGCAGCCATCCCCGAAGACATCCGTCAACGGTTCAATACCCATGAATTGGTGCGCGCCGTGCGCATGTTGGCATCTGCGGGCGAGGAGGAACGTCTCCGCTCCATTATCCTTCGGATTGCTTCACTCGATGAAGCACCCGGTTGGCAGGCACTGACCGCACGCTTGGCGCGCCTCAGCAGACGGCCTGATTTGGCGATCCGCGTCGCCAAAAATGCACTCCAAAATTATGGGCACTATGTTGCGGGCGGCTATCCAACATTGGTGCCGCCACGTATCCCAAGACGTGTAAAATCAAAACAACCTGAAACGCCGCTCGTGCTTGCCGTGATCCGCCAGGAAAGCGAATTCGATGCCAAGGCCCAAAGTCACGCCGGGGCGCGTGGCCTGATGCAACTCATGCCAGCAACGGCAAAAAGTGTGGCTAAATCGTCCGGGTTAAAATACTCGAAATACAAACTGACCGCCGATCCAGACTTCAATTTAATGCTGGGACAATCATACATCGCCGGATTGATTGAGGATCATAACGGGTATCTTCCAATGGCGATTGCAGCTTATAACGCAGGGCCACACCGGGTAAGACAATGGATCAAACAGCACGGTGATCCACGTGAAAGCGATGTCGACGCGGTTGATTGGATTGAAATGATTCCGTTCACCGAAACACGGAACTATGTGCAGCGCGTTTTGGAAAACGTCCAAGTTTATCGTTTGCGGTTGGCCGACACCGAGGTCGCACTCCGCCTTGAAGAAGACCTCAACAACTAGTGCGTAACCGCGATGACTGAGGATGATAAGTTCGCAGATTTGTTTACGGGTAAACCCGGCAGTGTCCTGGGCAATCAACGTGAACAGGGTTCTGCCGAAAAAGCCAAAATCAAAGCTGCCGACGAAAAGCGTTTCCCGCCGCGTCGTGATCGCGGCCCACGCGTCCCACCGGGTCAAGAAATCGTCGATAAATGGCCTGTGTTAGACTTGGGCCAGCGGCCCCATGTGCCAACCGATCAATGGACGCTGGAAATCAAAGGAGCCGTTGAGCGTCCTCTCAATCTCGACTGGAATGCTTTTCATGCGCTTCCGCAAACAACCATCAATGCCGACATTCATTGTGTGACCGCATGGTCGTTGCTGGACAACGATTGGGAAGGGATCGCGGCGACTACGTTACTGGACATCATCAAACCACTACCGACAGCGAAGTATCTGATTTTTCATGCCCATGACGGGTATCGGACAAACGTGCCGCTCACACGCTTTGCAGAAGCAAATTCACTGTTGGCCCATAAACGCAACGGCGAAGGTATTTCCCGCGATCATGGCGGACCCATTCGTCCCGTGATCCCATCGCTATATTTCTGGAAAAGCGCAAAGTGGGTTCGCCAGATAACATTCCTGGAAAACGATGTGAAAGGGTATTGGGAAGCGCTTGGATATCATAACAATGGTGATCCCTGGAAAGAGGAGCGTTACGAATGACTGTGCTGCATTCCATCAATTCATCCGACGGGCATCTTTGCATCGATGTATTCGATCGCCCAGACGGGACATTTGGGTTCGAAGAATTCCGTCGTGATTATGAAGACAAGTCCGGCTGGTTCGCCGTCGGTGGTCATATTGAGCGGGTGTTTAAATCCCCCGAAGAGGCACTGGATGCTGCCATCCGAGATGTTGTTTGGTTTGAGGGAAAATAAATCCGCTTTGGCTATGGCTTCGTATACAATTAAACGGTCTTACGTGAGGTCAGCCATGCGCCTGATATCCATATTTGTTTTATTCGCCATGCTCGCACTGCCGAGCCAATTGAGGGCATCGACTATGTCATTTCACGATTTTGAATTCACATCGATTGAAGGCAAGGCACTGCCTGCCAGCACGTTTGCCGGAAAAGCCGTGCTTGTGGTCAACACCGCATCTGAATGCGGGTTCACCAAGCAATACACGGCGTTGCAGAACGTTTATGAGCAGTATCGCGATCAGGGGCTTATCGTCCTGGGCGTGCCCTCAAATGATTTTGGCGGCCAGGAACCCGGTTCTGAGGCTGAGATCAAAGAATTCTGCGAAGTAAATTTCTCGGTCGATTTTCCGCTGACCGGCAAAGTCGTGGTCAAAGGTGACAACGCGCACCCGTTTTATAAATGGGCCAAGGATCAGGTCGGCATGGTCGGCTCACCCAAATGGAATTTTCATAAGTATCTGATCGGACCCGATGGCGCGTTGGTTGATTGGTTCTCGACCCCGACGGCCCCAACCAGCGGCAAAATCACCAAAGCGATTGAAGCTGTGTTACCGAAGTAATTCGTGAATGATTAAAGCGTTGCTATATCTCCCCCTCACCTAACCTCTCCCCCATAAGGGGGAGAGGGATGAGAACGAATTGTGTTTGAACAGGATTCCTCTCCCCAGCGAAAGCGGGGGAGAGGACAGGTGAGGGGACAACTCGTTAGAACGTCTAAGATTTATCTTTGTAACGCCGCCCATGGTCGTCATCGTCATCATCGTGATGACGTTTGAATTTTTTGTGGCCGCGATACATTTCTTTGATTGATAAGGCGCCGTCTTCGTCCTTATCCATCCAACGCATCATGCGCGTCATCTTTTTGTCGACTTCGGCGTCGGTGATTTGACCGTCGCCGTCATCATCCATCATTTGGAATTTATCGACCATCATCGGCCGCATCATCGTCAACCAGATTCCTTCGAACTCGGATAAGCTGATCGCTTTGTTGCCGTCCTTGTCATGCTCGGCATGAAGTTGTTCCCGGTGCGCGTTCATTTCCGCCATGGTGATTTTACCGTCAGCGTTGGCATCAATCTGTTCGATCATTTCCATGCGATGACTTCCGCCCATACCACCCATGCCCTTGGCCATTACCTGGGTACCTGCAAATGCTATGCCGCCGACGATGGCGAGAGTGCCGGCAACACCGATGAAGATTTTTGTATGTCGTTTCATGTCTAGAACCTCATATTTTCAAGTTGTTGATGAGGCTTAGAAATCACATCCCACGCGAAAAAGTATCCCGCCAAGGTTTCGAATTGTCGCAAAGTGTCGCTAATGCCTGGTCTGCGACATTCTGATACACTTTTGTCCGCGACGATGGGCCAAGGCTGGCATACCCTGCCTCCGCAAAGGGAAATACATGACTGACGGACCACACATTCTGATCGTCGACGATCACCGCGATATCCGCGAACCGCTCAGGAAGTATCTTGAGAAAAACGGCTGCCGGGTTTCAGAAGCGGCGGATGCGGCTTCGGCGCGCCAAGCGTTGGCCAAAAGCGCACCCGATATCGTGGTGCTGGACATCATGATGCCCGGCGAGGACGGGTTGAGCCTGACCCGTGATCTGCGCGCACAGGGTAACTTACCGATCATCTTGTTGACCGCTGTTGTTGAAGATACAGACCGCATCATCGGGCTAGAGATGGGTGCCGATGATTATATCACCAAACCGTTCAATCCGCGCGAACTGCTGGCCCGGATCAAGGCCGTGTTACGACGCGCACAGAACCTGCCACCCGAGCGTGACCCCGTCGACGTCACAAATTACACATTTAACGGTTGGACGTTTGATACCGCCGCCCGCGAACTGATCAATCCTGCGGGTGTGAACATTGCGCTTAGCACCGGGGAATACATGCTGCTTCATGCGTTCGTGAAGCGCCCAGGCGTCGTGCTCAGTCGTGATCAGTTACTGGACCTGACGCGGGGGCGTGATGCCGTTGCGTTCGACCGCAGCATCGATAATCAGATCAGCCGACTTCGCAAAAAGATCGAAATCGATCCCAGCGACCCAAAGGTTATCAAAACCCACTGGGGCGGCGGGTATAGTTTTGTCGCATCGGTAACGACACGATGAACACCGTCAACATTTCACGCTTTCTGCCAAAATCTTTATTTGGGCAGCTGATCCTTGTCGTGCTTGTCACGCTTGTGCTGACGCAGATCATTGGCGCGTTCGTATTTTCAGATGAACGCCGCTTTGCGCTTCGAACACTGGGCGAGGGGGAAACGCTGTCTAGGACCGCATCGATTGCCCGGGTTATAGGTGAAACGCCTGATAATCTGCACAAACGCGTGCTGCGTGCTGCGACATCGAAACGCCTCAAATTCTGGGTCTCTGACGTCAGTGCAGTCCCGCGCCAAGATCCCGCGTTTGCAAAGAACCAAGTGGCTGAGCGCCTGCGCGCATTGGCCGAAGTGCCAAACGATCGCGCTGTCTTGGTTGATGTGCGCGAAATCAAGATCGGGATGTTTCGCAACAGAATGGAACGCACCCTCAAACGCCGTCATGAAGAAGAAGATGATGATGATGAACACGATAACGATGATCACCGCCGCTGGCATCCCAGTCATGGCCCGACAAGTCTGTTGATCGCGATAGAACTGAGCGATGGCACGTGGCTTAACGCCGAAAACCAATTCAGGGCCCCGCCAAAGACCCGTTTTTGGGCCGTTGGCGGCATTCTGGCATGTATGATCATTGTGATCGCCATTGTATCCTTTTTGCTGCTCAGACGCATCACAGGACCGATGCGACAGCTATCCGAGGCTGCCGAGAAACTGGGCCGGGGTGAAGACGTCCAACCATTGACCGAAACAGGTCCTCGTGAAGCACGCACAACGATCCGTGCCTTTAACGACATGCGCGAGCGATTAATCCGATTCATGGATGACCGGACAGAAATGCTGGCCGCAACCAGCCATGATTTACGAACACCGCTGACATCACTGCGGCTACGCGCTGAATTAGTCGACGACCCAGAACTTAAATCCAAGATGCTGGCGACACTGGATGAAATGCAAAGAATGGTCGAAGCGATGCTGGCATTGACCCGCGAAGACAGCGCACATGAGGAAACCCGAGACGTCGATTTGGGATCATTGATTCAAAGCATCACTGATGATTTGAATGATCTTGGCCATGATGCTGTGTTTATATCTGGCACCTCACACATCATTCGCGGGCGACCGTTTACCTTAACTCGTGCCATTCGCAACATCATCGAAAATGCGGCGCGCCACGGCGGCGGGGCACACGTGTCTGTTGAGCACGGAGATGCAGAGACCTCCATCATCGTCGTCGACAACGGCCCTGGCATCCCTGAAGGTGATCTAATGCATGTGTTCAATCCATTTGTTCGTTTGGATCAGGCTCGAAACCAAGAAAGCGGTAACATGGGTTTAGGATTAGGGATCGCACGCACGATTATTCGTGGTCATGGCGGCGAGATCGATATTTCAAACCGACCCGAAGGTGGCCTCCGCGCCATCATCCGTTTGCCAAACGCATAAAGCGGCTCTCTTGCGTGAATCAACAAGCCTGTCATATCCTGACCAGAGGAGGCGACATGACCATCACTATAATTCCATCGGAACAAGGCCTGGGCGCAGAGGTTAAGGGCGTCGATTTTTCCCAACCCATTGATGACGCCACACAGGCTGAGCTCATCAACGCATTCAGCGATCATCATGTGCTGAGCTTTCGCGGCCAAGACGGATTGTCGACCGATCATGTATTGGCAGCAAGCAGGGTGTTCGATGAGCGATTAGAAGCGCACGCATTTACCCATTTTCACCATCCGGATGAACCATTGATCATGGTGCTGAGCAATCGAGTCGAAGGTGGCGGTAAGCCCAAGGGCATGCGCGATGCCGGGACATTCTGGCATTCCGATGTGGCCTATAAACCGAAACCTGCCAAGGCGACGATGCTGTATTCATTAGAGGTACCGCATAAGGGCGGCGACACACTGTTTTGTAATCTGACGCGCGCTTATGAAGATTTATCTGCAGACATGAAGGATCGCCTGGAAGGCCTGAAGGCTTGGCATTACTACGCCAAACTAAAACGCGATGTATTTGAGAGCGGCAAAGTCACAGCACCACCGGAATGCCTACACCCTGTTGTGCGCACCAATCCGATATCGGGCCGCAAGGCGATCTATATCACACCCGCGTACACCACCCGCATCGATGGCCTGTCCACCACGGATAGCGACGCATTGATGGAAGAAATCTTTGAACACTGCCTGCAACAGAAATATCGCATGGACTATAAATGGCGGGCAGGGGATATCGTGGTCTGGGATAACGCAGCCGTCATGCATTCGGCCACCACCAAGGACCTAGACCCGACCAAATATCGAACCATCTGGCGCACGATTATTTCAGGCGACGACACGTTTTAAATTATGAAAACTGTCATCAGGAATTGAGTGTGACCGAGCCAAAGTCTATGGTCGCGGCAACTTAATCTATGACAATGGGAGATGGCTGAGATGGCTGATAAACCCTTACTGCACTTAGTGTTCGGCGGAGAAGTCGCAGACCCGACAGGGACCGATTTTGTTGATACCGAAAACCTCGACATCGTGGGGATCTTCCCAGACTACAAAACCGCAATGGTCGCTTGGCGCGGAGCCAGTCAAAAGGCCGTTGATCATGCGCACACAAAGTACGTGATCGTACATATGCACCGATTGCTTGAACCGAATGCCGATGGTGATCACGAACATTGAATTGAGTTACAGTTTCTTCACAACCTGCTTCACGGACATGTTTTGTGCACCCAGGATATCATTTTGTAAGCTAATTCATCCGTCTCAAGTCGTTTAGATCACAATGAAACTTCATAGAAACGCTCTCAATTGGCTGAGATTACAGGCTTTTTTTCATTCTATATAACGACTAATCAATATCTCGACAATATGGAAATTACCTTTTCTGACTGCGTATCACCGTGTAAATAAATCAATTTTTTAGTATGTGAGCTTGGAATGAGAATACTAATAAGAGTCCTGAGAGATAAGATACTGCTCCCCGGATACGTTTTGTATTTTAAGATGATTTCTTTGGAGCGTCTGATTTATCTCGCTTCGTTCATCTATCACGATAGTTCGCAAGAAACGTCCAATCAGAAAAGAACTAGAAGGTATCTTGGGACACATACCAATTTAGCATGTAAAATTCTGAACGAGCGGATTCTAGCGTTATCTTCAAAAGAGCGCGATTTGGTTACGCCGAAAATATGGCAACAAGATGCAGTCAAAGCTTGGTCAGAACGTGCTTTTCTTAACCCAGAACAACGTTCAAAAGGTTATGCATATGAGGCAATCAATAAGATTCAGCAAAACCTAAAAAGACCATTGTCAGTCTTGGAACTGGGATGCGTGAATGGAATAGTCTCTTCTGTCTTGAACATCTTGGCGTAGACATAAAACGATTTGTTGGTTTGGATTTATCCGAAGATTTACTGAAAGTCGCATGCGAACGATTTTCAGCAGAAAAGTACAGTTTTCTGCCCTTGGATTTTGTTGATTACCTAGAGAATACCGATGAAAAATTCGATATCGTAATCATCAAGCAAACAGCATTTTTTTTTGGAACAAAAATATCTTGAGCGTATTTTTGAACTATTGAAAAATAGATCCGTTACACAATTTTTAGTCATTCAGGAAACCATTTCCCTTACTTTCGGGCATGGGGACTCGATTATTTTGAATGAAGCGTTGGAGTATGTTTGCCCGCCGCCATTATCACATGACTACAATTATTTAGCCGAAAAATTTAGCTGCAAAATTGTAAGTGGCGGAAGCAAAACCGATGGAAAAATGGGGAAATTTCATGGCGTCATTGAGTTTACCTGAGAATCCTAAATAGCATCTCTTCTAGAATTCAATCTCTGCAGTTTTTTTGTTTTGGGACAATCTGCATGGAGAATTTATCAGTCGTTAACGGGGTCTTTGTCGTTTAAAGCCGAATGATCGAGGTGCTTTTCTAAGCGCTTGCGGGTTTTCTCGTCGGCTATTTTCTCAGCTTTGGTGCGACCAAAACGAGTTTTATTTTCTTCAGACGCCTTTTCTTTGGCCGCTTTCTCTCGGGTTTTTCTGAATTTATTGAGTTTGACGATCTCGGCGCTCAAAATCTACTCCCAAAGCCAATTGCCATTACAGAATACTTGGGCTGGGGAACACTGAAAAGTGCGCACCGTCAGTTGCCCGTTAAAAAACCACGTATATCATTGAAAACATTGATAAACATTTGCTCGGTCAATTTGCCGGTATTGGTGTTGTAACGAGAACAGTGATAGCTATCGAACATGGTCAGGCCCGAATCCAATTGATGCCGTGCCTGATGGCCGAACTTATACGCAGCCTTACGTTCCCCCAGAACACCTAACACGGCACCGTGTGCCAACCCACCAAGTGCGAGGATGGCGCGGATGTTGGGCATCCCTTCGATCTCTGACGCTAAGAAGGGGCTACAGGTTCGCGTTTCGGGTCCTGTTGGCTTGTTTTGCGGTGGCACGCAGCGAACGGCATTGGTGATACGGCAATCGACGAGTTCCAGGCCATCAGTCGCGACCTTGGCATACGTACCTTTGGCAAAACCGCTACCAAGTAACGTCGCATATAGCAGATCGCCCGCATAATCGCCGGTGAACGGTCTTCCGGTCAGGTTGGCACCTTTCAGCCCAGGTGCCAGCCCCACAATCAGCAAACGCGCATCAACAGAACCAAACGTAGGGACGGGGGCATTGAACCATTCAGGATGTTTCGCCGCATTGGCGTCACGAAAATCCTTAAGACGGGGGCAAAGGCCACAATCAGTGGCAGGGTTGAGAATATCCATAACCGAAAATCTAATACGCTATCGGCACAGAGTAAGCGATGCAGAATTGAATATCTCGGTCACAAGTACAGCTTGAGACATCTATGCGACGCTAGATTCTTCTTCATATTCTTCGATGTTATCATCGTCTGCGAAGCCGACTTCAGCATATTCTTCGACACGTTCTGGTCGTCTTGGCGCAGAACGGCGGCCGATTTCATCGCGAATGTCTTGAAGTTCGATAAACTCATCGGCCTGGCGGCGCAGTTCGTCGGCAATCATCGGTGGCTGGCTGGCGATGGTAGAAACCACGGTCACTCGAACACCTTTTCGCTGAACGGCTTCGACCAAGCGGCGGAAATCGCCATCACCGGAAAAGATCACGATATGATCCAGGTGAGGCGCCATCTCCATCACGTCGATGGCGAGTTCGATATCCATATTGCCTTTGATTTTACGGCGACCTTCGGCATCGGTGAATTCTTTGGTCGGCTTTGTCACCATCGTATAGCCGTTGTAGTCGAGCCAATCGACCAACGGACGAATAGGTGAGTATTCCTGATCTTCCAGAAGTGCCGTGTAATAAAACGCCCTGATCAGGCGTCCTTGATCTTGGAAAAGACCAAGCAGGCGCTTGTAATCGATATCAAAACCAAGCGAACGAGCAGCGGCATATAGGTTTGACCCGTCGATGAAGAGGGCCACATTTTCTTGCTTGTAGATCTGCATCACACCCCCCGGTGTTTTGAAATCAATTTGCTAAAATGTCGCGTTTATATCTAACTCAGTCGTACGCCAGCTTATAATTGGCGCTATAACTCACTACGCATGGCTTTGTTTTTTGGATCACACTAATCGGTTGTTTTATGATTTTTCTTGGATTGGGCGGAAATTTGAACTGCGAAACCTACGGAAGTCCGCGGCGAACTTGCGGTGCTGCCTTGGAGTTACTGGCGCGAAAAAATATCAAAATCGTCGCAAATTCACGATGGTACGAAAGTGCCCCTGTGCCAATCAGTGATCAGCCCTGGTTCGTCAATGGTGTCGTTGGCGTCGAAACCACGCTGTCACCAAAAGACCTTGTTGCATCCGTTTTAGAAGTGGAAGCTGACCTTGGACGCCGTCGCAGCGTGCCAAATGCCTCTAGAACGATCGATATCGATGTGCTCGCGTATGATGATCAGATCATTTCGGAGCACGATCAAAGTGATGCATCCAATGTCGTGATCCCGCATCCCCGCATGCATTTGCGCGCCTTTGTGTTGCTGCCGCTCGCTGACATTGCGCCCGATTGGGGGCATCCGATATCTGGAGCGCATATTCGTGATTTGATCAATGGGCTGCCCAAGGACCAAGTCTGCAAGCCCATGCCAGACGGCGAGGGGCTTTCTGGCACGGAATGGCAGCCCGAAGCCGCGTAAGGACTCTGCAATCAATCGCAGCTTTTGCTTGCGTGGGCAGCCCAGAACACATATAAACTGCGCAAATTCCATTACTTTGGCCCGGAGATTTTCGCCATGGCTCGCGTCACCGTTGAAGATTGCGTCGAACGAATTCCTAACCGCTTTGAGCTGGTTGCATTGGCTGCGCAGCGCGCACGTCATCTGTCAGCAGGCGCTGAACTGACTATTGAACGTGATGATGATAAAAATCCCGTCGTCGCACTTCGTGAAATTGCCGACAAGACAATTGATCTCGACGATCTCAATGAAGACCTGATCAAAAGCCTTCAGAAATTTGTCGAAATGGACGAGCCTGAAGAAGACGTCGTAGATGATGCCGCTATTCGCCAAGAAATCACTGGTGTCAGTGGCACAGGCGATGATGAAATCGAAGCTTTGGCGAAAACCATGTCAATTGGTGATGATGCCGCGGCTGCCGATAACGCCGGCGCCGTTATGTTTGACGATGTGGTTGACGTCGAAGACTAAGAATTTCGGATCATAATCAATGAAAAGGGTCCTTTGGGGGCCTTTTTTATTGCGCCGCAACAATAGCTTGGGCGCGTTCTCATCTTCGTGTTAACATTTCAACCATCATGATGCGTCAATTTGAACTGGTTGAAAAAGTTAAGTCCTACAAGCCCGAGGCGGACGAGGATGCGATCAACCGCGCCTATGTGTTTGCGATGCGTGCGCATGGTGCGCAAAAGCGGGCGTCCGGCGATCCATACTTCTCGCATCCCATCGAAGTTGCCGGCATTCTGACCCGCTATAAAGTCGATACCGCGACCATCGTGACCGCGCTTTTGCACGACACCATCGAAGACACCGATGCGACATTTGCCGATTTGGAAAAGATGTTCGGCAATGACGTCGCGCGTCTGGTCGATGGTGTCACCAAGCTGACCCGAATCAACTTTGATTCCGACCAAGCGAAACAAGCTGAAAACTTCCGGAAATTCCTGCTCGCGATGTCCGAAGACATCCGCGTGTTGTTGGTCAAACTGGCCGAC
>DGNZ01000358.1 GCA_002389175.1 Rhodospirillaceae bacterium UBA4479
GACGCATTTGCTCATGGCACTGCCTTCGTATGATATCGTATGACGCCCGCGAATCGGACCCACATATAGTAGCTACCGCGAAAACAAGGTCAACGCGGGAACGATCACGAATCACCCCTATTATCCCATATATGTGGACAAAACGTGACGTTATTCTTGATCATTTACACTTCAAATGTTCATGATATGTTCTTTTTATCTCAAGTCAATGAATAGGGCACAAAATGATCAACGGAAGCTGCCTTTGCGGAAAAGTGAAGTTTGAAATTTCAGGCGAGCCATATTCACTAAGCTATTGCCACTGTTCAAGGTGCCGCAAAGCTGCGGGGGTGTTTTCTGCTGTTCTGATTGGCCAAGCCGATGATCTTCTGATTACTGCAGGACATGATGAGATAGCTAAATTCAAGTCTGGTGCAGAATCGAAATTTGAGCGCTGTTTCTGCAAGGAATGTGGTACTTCTCTCGGCGATATGGCCGCTGGTGATGTGTATGTCATTGCGGCTTCTGCCCTAGACGATGATCCAAAAATACGACCGATTTTGCATATCCACACATCATCAAAACCCAAATGGTATGAGATCGTTGATGATTTGAAGACATTCGAAGGTGATTATATCTCTGAGAATTGATCTCCTTTGTTCATGCGCTTAATGCGATCGAACAAACGTTCACGGGCAGCAGGCATTTTCGCATCACGGTGCAGAAATACATGGTTTTCCAGGAAAAACGCTGTCAGCCGCAATCCATCTTCGATATCGGCGGGTGCGCTGGAATCGACGAGGAACTGGGGTAAGGCCAACAGCTTTCCTTTGTAGGGTAGACCTGCGGCGCGAGAAACCGCCCTTCCCGACTTTGGTGATACATAGATCAAATCCTCTGTTTCGCCTGTTGCAGCACAGGCCGTCAGGTCCAGCCCAAAGCCGAGTTCCGTCAGTAATCCGATTTCCCACTTCACGTAAATTACGGGCCACACACTATCGTCATTCAACGCACAGAGCAGGATTTCCAATCCGTCCATCAATGCCGGGTGCGGTTCGCGTTCGGGCAATGCAGTATCAATCAGTGCGCAAGCAGATGTCAGCGCAGCCAACCGATCCCCGTTTGATAGCGCGGCGGCGGCATAGGACTCGATGGGCTCTAGGCTGAAATTGCCCAAATGTTCGGACAATCGGGCCCGCCATGTGGCGCGGACCTTATTGCCGGGCTGCACGATACCGCGCATACGTTTTCCGGCCCCGCCCCTTATCAGGCCTGCATGGCGGCCGTGTTCGCGGGTCAGCACTGTTGCGATTACGGATGTTTCACCGTGTTTCCGTGCGCCAATGATGATGCCGTCGTCATGCCATTCCATTTGGGCAGTTTACGCGCAGGGTCGTGCGGGTTCACGCGCGAATGATCGTATCGCAACAATTTCCCCCTTGCCCCCCACGCGATGCCAATGAATGGTCTGGTCAGGAGAACTGAAATGCATGACGAGTTTAAGAACCTATCGACCATCGCGGCTGCCGCCATCGGTGCAGAGATTCCGGATACAGGTGATATCGCACCCCACATAAAGCCGGCCACGACGTACGAAAAAGGCAAAGGCTATTCGTATTATCGGAACGATGGCCCGGGCCTGAGTGACGCTGAGGCCGTGGTCAATAAACTCGAAGGTGGCGAAGGCGCACTTTTGTTTTCATCAGGCATGGCGGCGGCGACCCATTTGTTAATCGCAATGGGTCACGGGGCACACATTTTAGTTCCCGAAACCATGTACTGGTTTTTGCGGTTCTGGACGGAGAACCAAGGCGCCACATTTGGCCTGACGTTCACCCGTTATCCCAATGGTGATATCGATGCTGTTCGGGCGGCTGTTGGAAACCTGAAACCTGATGCGGTGTGGGTCGAAACCCCTGCGAACCCGGATTGGTCTGTAACAGACCTGGCAGCAGTCGCGGAAATCGCGCACGCGGCAGGTGCCAAGGTGTTTGTTGATTCTACATGTGCAACGCCCATCCTGACTCGCCCAATTGATTTTGGTGCAGACGTGGTCATGCATTCCGCGACCAAATACTTAAATGGACATTCCGATGTACTGGCGGGTGCATTGATCACCCGCAAAGCCGACAAGTTTTGGCAAAAGATCACGGACGTGCGCACGGGGCTGGGTTCTACGCTGGGCGCGTTTGAGGCGTGGTTGCTGCTACGTGGCCTGCGCACGCTGGATGTCCGCGTAAAGCGGCACTGTGAAAATGCGATGCGCGTGGCTGAGGCATTTCATGAGCACCCTTTGGTCTACACAGTGAATTACCCTGGTTTGCCAACTGACCCTGGTCATGAAGTCGCCAAATCTCAAATGACAGGTGGGTTTGGTGGCATGATGTCGATCCGGGTGAATGGTGGTGGCGATGCCGCGGCCCGTGCAGTGCTGCGGACTAAGTTGTTCCGAAATGCGACGTCGCTGGGCGGTGTCGAAAGCCTGATAGAGCATCGCGCCCCGGTCGAAGGCCCGACGACCCCGACCCCGCAGGATTTGTTGCGGCTATCGGTCGGTCTGGAAGATGCCGATGATCTGATTGCAGATTTGGAACAAGCGTTGGGGCAGTAAATTCCGACTACACAAAATAAACTGTCACCCTAAACTCGTTTCAGGGTCTATTTTTAATGTTGATCGATGGTGCCCTGAATAAATGGATGCTGAAACAATTCAGCATCACGAAAAAACGTATCGTCATTCCCGCGCAAGCGGGAATCCAGCCATACGATCGTAAGGGCCCCCGCCTTCGCGGGGGTGACAAGTTAGAAATGCGGGGATGACGGGGTTAGTGTATGGAAGTTACAGAGTGAGAATTGCCCGGGAAGACGAGAATTACTTCGGCGCGTAGTACAAAAACTCTAGCATCACACAGCCGTCCTTGGTGAAGAACGGGCCATGCGGGATATCGGCGGGACGGACCGCGTATGTACCAGGCTCAAGCACGCGCTCTTCATGCTTAGGTGTGCCAATCGATAACGAGCCTGAAATAATGAACACCTCTTCGCACCAATCGTGAATTTGTGGATCAGAGACCGATGTGCCTGCAGCCCAGCGCGATACCTTGGTCACGGACCCCGTTTGATTGTCATGATCAAATTGGCCTGAAAGCAGCTTCGCTTCGACGCCATCAAAACCCGGTACGGCTTCCCAGCCGTCATCATCCAGCGCGTTAAAAAATTCACGGTGTTCCTTTAAGAACGATCCAAAGCCTGGGTTTGCTGTCATGGTTTTGGATCCGCCGAGATAATGACCATCGCATGCGCCATGGGGTATTCATCAGTCTGCGAGACATCGACTTTGGAGACCATACCGTCTGGTGTCAGCGCATTCAGCCGTTCTAATGCACCACCGGTCAACTTCATATAAGGCTGACCCGTGGGGAGGTTTTGCACCACCATATCGCGCCAGAACACGCCCAAACGAAACCCGGTGCCGAGTGCCTTGGCACAGGCTTCTTTGGCGGCCCAGCTTTGTGCAAAACTAGGCGCCGGGCTTGGGCGACGCATGGCTTTTTTGATTTCGTATTCGTCATAAATGCGGTTGATGAAGCGGTCGCCAAAACGCTCTAGCGATTGTTCAATTCTGCGGATATCGCACAGGTCCGTGCCGATCCCGATGATCATGCAGGTTTAGCGCCCGGCGCGTCGGCGCGCGCCTTGTCCATCAAAGCCCGCATCCGTTGGATCGAACTTTCGAGGCCGGAGAATATCGCTTCACCGATCAGGAAATGACCAATGTTGAGTTCTACAACTTCGGGTATTGCTGCGACGGGCATGACAGTATCAAAGGTCAGGCCATGACCAGCGTGGCATTCCATACCCAACTGGTGGGTGTAGATGGCCGCTTCGGCAATACGCTTTAACTCTTCATCGCGTGCCGCCCCAATCACATCGCAATAGCGCCCGGTATGTAGTTCTACGATATCTGCGCCCAATTCTGCTGCGGCATCTAGCTGACGTTGATCGGGTTCAATAAACAATGAGACACGAATACCCGCGTCTTTCAGTTGGGAAATAACAGGCTGCAAAGATGTGGCACCGCCAGCGACATCAAGGCCTCCTTCGGTTGTACGCTCTTCACGCTTTTCCGGTACGATACACGCTGCGTTTGGTTTGTGGCGTAAGGCGATCTGTAGCATTTCGGCTGTTGCCGCGATTTCAAGGTTCAGCGGTGTATCGATGGCTTCCATCAGGCGGCCGACATCGCTGTCTGAAATGTGCCGACGATCTTCGCGTAGATGAGCCGTAATACCATCAGCACCAGCTTTTTCGGCCAGCTTTGCGGCATGAATTGGATCGGGGTGAATGCCGCCACGTGCATTGCGAATGGTTGCGACGTGATCAATGTTGACGCCTAAACGAAGCTTATCATTCATGTCGTGCTTTCCTGTTCCCGTGCGAGCCTTTCTATCATGGCTACTTTTGCGCGGGTGCGCCGCGCATGTGCTGCAAATTTGTAGCGTTCGATGACGGGTTTCAGCAACAGGAAGAATATCACCCATACAATAATCGCTGCGGGGACGGATGCTGCCAACATAGGCAACAACAAGGGAAAAGCTTGGTCGGCCAGATACGCCCAGTCACGGTCAAAAAATGCCATGGTGACGTGTCCAAATAGACTGGTGAAATCCATGGTATCGGGATCGACGCCTTCGACCGAAACTCCCATGAATATCCCGGCTTTATATAGACCGATCCAGATGAATGGGAATGTCCATGGGTTGCCGACGACGGTGCCGATGGCGGCGGCAACGGCGCTACATCGGGTCAGCCACGCCCCGACGATAGCCAACAGTATGTGTAAGCCAATAAACGGCGTGAACGACATCGCAGCACCCCATGCAAAGCCGCCCGCAATGGCATAGCCCGTTCCGGGTAAGCGTCCGATCCGGTACAACGTATATTGCGATGCACGTCTCCAGCCCATTTGGGGCCAGACGACATCACGAACACGTCGTAACCGCGTTATTGGAATCCTGCGTTGAAACATAGGCTTTAAGTAGCGATTAGGCGGTTACAATGAAAGGCCTGTTTGACCCGAAAATGCCTTAACCCCGGGCACGTTCGACCACATTAACGGCAGTCGATGCGCGAAGCGCGGCGATCACATCGGATAGGTGCTTCACGTTCTTAACTTCGACATCGATCAGCATGTCGAAGAAATCGAGCTGACGATCAATGATCTTGAGGTTTGAGATATTACCGCCGTTCTTGGCGATAACGGTCGACAAATCTCCCAGCGCCCCTGGTGAATTGTTTACCGTCACATTAATGCGCGCGACATGCTGGCTATCGTTCTCTTCGCCTGTGTTGTCCCAGGCGACATCCAGCCAGCGCTCAGGCTCTTCTTGGTACTGTGCCAGTTGTTCGCAATCGATGGTGTGAATGGTGACACCCTTGCCTGTATGCACAATGCCGACAATCCGGTCACCCGGCAGCGGGTGGCAGCACCCCGCAAAATGCATCGCCATACCAGGGATCAGGCCCTTAATAGAAACACCGTCACCGCGTTGCCCTTTTTGCTGTTTAGTCTTGGAAATTGAGATCACATTTTCGGACGGATCGACTGATTTTAGACGTGGATATACAGCTTCTAGGACGGCGCGTGCAGTGATATGTCCTGCGCCAACCTGTGCGCATAAATCCTCAACACTCGGCTGTGCGAAGTTCTTAACAATGCCGCGTAACCCCTTCTCTGTCATATCATTTTCGGATTCCTTAAAGGCGCGGTTCAAAATCGAACGACCCAATTCAAGGTATTGCTCGCGCTCTTGCATACGAATGAAACGACGGATACGCGCGCGGGCTTTTCCGGTGACGACAAAACGATCCCACGTTGGCGACGGGGTCTGTGCTTTGGATGTGACGATTTCCACTTGGTCACCGTTCCGAAGCGACGTGCGCAACGGCATCATGCGGCCATTGATTTTGGCCCCGACACAGCGATCCCCTACTTCGGAATGCACTGCATAAGCAAAATCAACAGGTGTTGAGCCCGACGGCAGGCTGATCAAGTCACCGCGTGGCGTAAATGCAAAGACCTGGTCTTTGAACATCTCAAGTTTTGTATGTTCCAGGAATTCCTCGGGGTTTGAGGCATTTTCAAGAATTTCAAGAAGCTCCCGGAGCCAGCGGTATTCAGGGCCATCCCGCTTGGCGGCGTCAGCGTTACCGTTTTCCTTGTAATTCCAATGCGCGGCGACACCGCTTTCGGCGATCTCGTGCATTTCCTTGGTCCGAATTTGTAGCTCAATGCGGTGGTTTTCTGGGCCAAATACCCCGGTATGTAATGACCTGTAGCCATTCGGCTTGGGCGTAGAAATGTAGTCTTTGAAACGACCCGGGACTGTACGGTACGCGCCATGCACGATGCCAAGCGCCTTATAGCAATCATCGATATCATCCACGACGATCCGAAACGCCATGATATCGGATAACTGTTCAAACCCGACGTCATGTTGCTGCATTTTGCGCCAGATTGAATACGGTGACTTTTCACGGCCTTGGATGTCTGCGACCAGATCGCTTTCGAACATCTTGGCCTGAAGCTGGGTAATGATCCGCTCAACCAAGTCACCGCCCTGGGTCCGTAGGAATTCAAGACGCCGTACAACCGATTTACGCGCGTCACTGTTGAGTTCAGCGAACGCAAGGTCTTCAAGTTCGGTCTTGATCTCGTCCATCCCGATACGTTCCGCGAGTGGCGCATAGATATCCATTGTTTCCATGGCGATGCGCTGACGGCTTTCGGGATTTTTTTTGAAATGCAGAGTCCGCATGTTGTGCAGTCGATCGGCAAGCTTGACCAACAGGGCACGAATATCTTCGGACATCGCCAGCAAGAATTTGCGGAAATTCTCGGCCTGCTTGCCCTCCAACGTCTGACTTTCAATACGGGTCAGCTTGCTCACCCCGTTGACCAGATCAGCAACCTCTTTCCCGAATTTTTTCTCCAGATCCTCGAACGTGGCCTCTGTATCCTCCAACGTA
>DGNZ01000282.1 GCA_002389175.1 Rhodospirillaceae bacterium UBA4479
CCGCGACTGTGGCCGCTGTCGGTGCTTTGCTGGGGCAGTTGGCCTGTCTTGTAGATCCTAGTGATGTGGAGGCATTTCGCGAGCGTGTTGAGCCCGCTATGGCTGGGCAGAATCGTAATTTGCGCCTGCTCGCCAAACATCGCGGACAGGGGAAGAAACAGATGGCGGCTACACTTACCAGCGTTTGGCTCGCAGCCGGTCGTATCAACCTAGTGCATGCTGGCGATAGTCGACTGTACCGCTTGCGTGATGGTAAGCTTGAGCAGCTCTCGATCGATGATACCATCGCGGGGCGTAAAGTGGCGGCTGGTGAGATTTCGGAAAAAGAGGGGCGTTCCGATCCCAAGTGGCACGTGATACAACAGGCTATGGGTATTGAAGAGCGTAAGTTCGGGGTGACCGTGCAGTCGTGGCAAGTCGCCGATGGCGATACCTATTTGCTCTGCTCTGATGGCCTCACCGATGGGTTGACAAATGCTCAACTTGAAAAAGGCTTTGCGCGCTTCGATCCCGCAGATCTTGCGGAATTTTGTGAGCGTTTGATCAATGCGGGTAATCAGGCATCGGGGAAGGACAATATTACAGTCGCACTACTAACAGTCGGAACCGGGTGGTGTGCCGCGAGTCGGCGCTCTGAGAATCGCGCATTTTTTAAACAAAAAGTTATGAAACAAAATATCGGAATTTTGAATGCGAGTCTATTGGCCTTATTGGCAGTCGCAGTGCTGGTGCTAGGTTTAGGGCTTCGTCAATCACGCGTGGCGACCGATACGGCACTGACTGAATTGGCGGAGCAACAAATCAAACAGCAAGCGGCGACTGACGCCAACTTTGAACGCATGGAGTTGGGCCTCAGTGAGCGTTCCGAAGTATTGCTCAAGCGTGATATGAAATCCGTAGAAGAGCTCCAGCAGCTTGAAGCCAGTGTGCAAAATGCCTTTGAAGCTCAGTCGGCTCAAATGACCAAATCAAGAGCGGATTTTGTCGCCGCACTTCAGGTCTTACAGGTGCAAACGCAGGGCGCTCAAAAACAGACAGCATCGGTTGCTGGGCAAATGGATGGGCTATGGGCGAGCCTCAATGAGCAACGCGAGCAATTTGAAGCGCTTAAAGAGAGCGTCACGACTCCGATCGAAGTGGTTCCAGCAATGGTACCCGAAGTGGCCGAATCCTTGGAGGTCGTAGACCCAGGGATCGCTGAACCCGCTGAAGTCGATCAGGCAGATGCATTACAAGTTTTAGATGTAGAGTGATTTCGACTCACTATATTTTTAACCGCTCAACAAAACTCCTCCCCATATACCCGAACTACCGAACTCCTTTCCTTGGAATTCTCGGAATTCGGTCTACTGCGTAGTTTACAAATTTAGGACGTTATGTTATTCCACCCAGATAAGACTCAGCTACACGAAGACTCACGCCATTCAAACTTACTAAGTGATGGCCAGACGTTTGGGCATTTCCGAGTGATTCGTTTACTCGGGCGTGGTGGTATGGGCGAGGTTTACGAGGTGGAGCATCGGGATCTGAGCACACGGCACGCGCTCAAGTTGATCAACCCCGAGATCGTTGACCGTCCTGACGCGAAGGAGCGCTTCAAACGGGAGGCTCGGGTGATGGCTCGCCTGCGGCACTCGAATATTGTGCACGTCGATGACTTCGGCGAGTTGGACGACCGCATTTGGCTCCGTATGGACTTGATGGAAGGATGGTCTTATCAGGGTGCGCAGTATACCTCGTTACAAGATTTAATGCGTAAGCAGGAAGCATTGCCAGAAGAGTTGGTGAAGCGATTAATCGGGCAGATGTTGGACGGGCTGGGTATCGCGCATGACTCCGGAGCCGTGCACCGCGATTTGAAGCCAGCTAATTTGCTACTGGATGGGCAAGGCACTGTGAAGATCACTGACTTTGGACTCGTCAGCTTGGTTGGAGCCGATTGGCTGAAGTCGCAAGTGCAGTTGACGGTTGCTCGTAGCATGGCCGATCCAGATGTCACACGATTGGAAGGAGGCGGTAGTTCCGCCGGGACTTCAACTCAGGCGCTGCTTGGTACCTATGCCTACATGAGTCCCGAGCAGAAAAAAGGTGGCGAAGTGGATCACCGAAGTGATTTATATGCAGTCGGGCTAATAGGTTTCCAAATGCTGACAGGTGAAGAGACCCCAGGCTTTGAGGTGCCCAGTGATTTGGTGGAGGGTTTAGATCCCGCTTGGGATCAGTGGGTGCGGCAATCACTGGCAAGTCGTGCCGATCGTCGATTTGCTGATGCGCGTCGGATGAAAGAGAGTTTGCCGAGCAGCGCGACTTCCTCATCTGTGGCTCCCGCTCCTGTGCAAGAGACAGATCCTTTTGCGCCCTCATTAATGGATCAGGAATCTACTAACCTGGAGGAGCGCATTGAGAAAAAGAGTGATCTACCACCAGTTCCTGAACCTGAGGAATATTCGCATCATGACATTTCGAAACAGAAAGTAGAAACCTCGCAAGTGCAGAAGCTCAATGATGCAGGTTTGAAGCAGGCTTACAATGCATCAAAAAATATTGTGCAGTTTAAGTGGTTGATGGTTATTTCATCTATTGTTGTATTTTTAGTTGGTTTAATTATTCTGAGTGATGGTGATCAGGGTGCAGGTTTGGCCTGTATTATATATTCAGCTTTCGGAATAGCTCAGTTCTATTGGTCATATAAGAGAAAAGGTTGGCACCGGACCGCTCTCTTATTGTCCAGTGCCTTTTTCCTTATATGGAGCTTAGGGTCAAATATCGTGGCATGGTATATGATTTATGTGCTTATTAATAATAAAAATTTCTTCGGATCTGATAGACTCACGCATCAAGACCTGAAATTAGAGTATAAGCATAGAGGCTTAAAGACAGGTCTTTCTTTACTTGTAAAAGTAGTTCTCATCCCTTTCGCAGTACTATTAATATTTATCGTAATTGCCGTAATTGCGGCTGCCTTAGATGCTTGAACAAATAACCAGTTTCCACGGCCTGACCGACGTCGGCATTGTACGCGACCATAATGAAGATGCGTTTGGATTTTTCGGTGCAGAGGGCCGTTCGTTAGGGGATACCGGTGCTACGACATCGGGCGGCGATGTGATTGCCGTGTTGAGTGATGGAGTTGGCGGACATGATGCAGGTGAATTGGCTTCTTCCGC
>DGNZ01000302.1 GCA_002389175.1 Rhodospirillaceae bacterium UBA4479
CAACCGGACCGCAAGACGCTCATCATCACGGTTTCATTCTTTGCCGTGCCATTCGCCGTGCTGTTGGAACGTTTGTTCAATGGTGGCTACACGCCGCAATACGCATCCGCTGTGGCGATATTGGTTGCAGCATTGATGTTGGTGATTAATGCGTCGGGCCACGTTTCTGTGAAGCGCTGGATACAACGCTTGTCCGATGCAACGGTGAATGCCGCAGAGCAGATCGCAACCATTGCAGCGATCATTCTTTGCGCGGGTATTGTTGTCGGTGTTCTGCAGATGACCGGATTGGGCGTCAAGGTGACGTCTGCCATCATTTCGCTATCTGGCGGGCAACTTTGGGCGGCACTTCTGCTGACAGCACTTTCGTGCTTGATCTTAGGGATGGAAGTGCCAACAACGGCGGCCTATGTGATCTGCGTTTCAGTCACAGGTCCTGCATTACAAGAACTTGGCTTGCCGCTGATCTATGCGCATTTGTTTGTGTTTTGGTTTGCGTTGTTATCAACGATCACACCGCCAGTTTGTGGAACCGTATTCATCGCCGCTGGGATGGCGTCAGCGCCATGGTTACGTGTGGCATGGATGGCGATGCGCTTAGGCATTGGATTGTACTTGGTGCCTTTGGCCTTCATCGCAAACCCGGCATTGATTCAACTGGGCACAAATCCTGCGCTGGCGGTATTGGCGATGGTGAAAATTGGTGGCGGATTGTGGCTGTTGAGTATTGCTGTGATCGCGGACCGACCCGTATGGCAACGCATCGCGGCAGGCATCATCGGTCTTGCCGTTATCTTTACGGTGCCGATTGGCGCTTATTGAACCGCTAGGGTTTCTTCGTCATTTTTGCGAGATAATCAGCAGGCTCACTGGTTCCATATGATGCAGCAAACGCATCAATGCTGGCCGTGATGGCGTCGCTCGTCGATTGATCATCCCATCCTCGGCACAGTTCTTTTTGAGTGCGAACAGCCTGTGGCGCACTGCTTAAAATTGACTGCACGGCCTCATCCGTGGTGGCGTCCAAATCTTTTGGTGTGACAAGCTTTTCGATGAAGTTCCATTCATAGGCTGTCTGCGCGTCGATTACATCGCCGGACAATACCAACCAATCAGCACGGCCCTTACCCATCAAACGCGGTAGCAGCACTGCCTGAATAACGGATGGGATACCCACACGGACTTCAGGCATACAAAACGTCGCTTTGGTGCTTGTGACTCTAAGGTCACATGCGGCCGCAAGTTCCATAGCACCCCCGATGCAGGGTCCTTGAAGCTTACAAATTACAGGCACCGGAATGTCGCGAACCGCTTGGATCGCCCCATACAGATTGGTGATAAAAGTTCGCGCCGAGTTGGGATCTAAACTTGATAACTCGTTGATGTCTGCGCCTGCGGAAAAGACCCGGTCTCCGGCACCTTCTAATACGACGACACGGAGATCATCATTGTTCGCAAGGTCGTGGGCGCTTTTTGTAAGTGACGCGACCAATTCTGCGTTGAGGGCATTTCGTTTTTCAGGACGGTCGAGTTTAAGTGAAACAACGCCTGATCCCAGGTCTTTAACTTGGATTGTCATTTATTCTTAATGTCCTCATCAGGTCCCCAAAGCCATGCCGCACCTCGTACGCCAGAACTGTCGCCGTGAATGTTTTTCACACAAGGGGTGTCGCATACATCGGAAAATACAAAATCGTTCAACAAATCGGGAAGGGTGTCGTAAATCGCATTGATATTGGATAGCCCACCGCCAAAAACAATAACGTCGGGGTCTAAAATATTGATCACACCCGCCAATGAACGGGCGAGACGGTGAATGTAGCGCGCGATCGCCGCCTTGGCCTCGACGGCCCCATCTTCGGCCATTGAGGTGATGGCCTCGGCAGATTTATGAGCCCCGATTTCAGCTGCAAAATCGTTGCTGAGCCCAGGGCCAGATAAGAAAGTCTCGATACAGCCCTTTTCACCACAATAACATAACGGCCCAGGTGATTCTGATAACCCGCCAATTCGTTGTGACCAGGGCAGGGGATTGTGTCCCCATTCGCCAGCAACGGCGTTCAATCCAGAATGCGTCTTGCCATCAATTGCGATGCCGCCGCCGACACCTGTCCCAAGAATGATCCCGAACACGACGCTGTAATTTTGGCCAGCCCCATCGGTTGCTTCTGAAACCAAAAAGCAGTTTGCGTCGTTAGCAACCCTTACGGGACGCTTCAATACAGTCGCGAGGTCTTTGTCGAGTGGATGCCCGATCAAGCAGGTGGAGTTAGCATTCTTAACCAAACCTGTATGACTTGAAACGGCACCAGGGATGCCGATACCGACGGGCACTTGATCGTTGCAGTCGGCCTTGTGAGAAACCTTAGCAACCAGGTCGGCGATGGCAGATATTGTTTGATCATAATCGTTTTGAGGGGTCGCAACCCGTTGTCGAGCAAGCACTTCACCATCATGCGAAAGCACAATAGCTTCGATCTTTGTACCCCCTAAATCGACCCCAATTCTCATGATAAAGAACTGTAAACATAACATCACAATTTGAGGAGATTTAATTATTTAAGAGGGGCAATATATGGCGGTACATACGATATGTGGTGATTTGTTAACCATTATAGTCCATTAATAGGTGGGTAGAGATTCGCGACTGGGCATGAACATTCTGGGGTGTTCGAGATGGCGTATGAGACGGCGGCTGCACAGCAGCCTCACGACACAAATGCATTTATTGGCACGATTGATATCGGTCCCGTATTCCGTGGACTGACGGACGGCGGCATATCGGGCAAAGCGCTTGCACATATGTTAGATGTTGCACCATCGACCATAAGCAAATGGCGCCGGGGCAGTGCACGTCCATCGGGTGCTGCGATACAGTTTTTAACGCTGATGCTGGCAGATCAAATCCGTTCCAAAGAACGCACGCTGGATGCGATGGAAGATGTTCCATTGGCATGGCGGTTGGGACGAGAAAGTGAACTGGCAGCGATGCGTCAGGCATTAGCGACCCAAGAGACCATCAATTCCATTTTACCTGCAACGGCCGTTCGTGATGGCGCACGCATCTTTAAAGGATGGGTGCTGAAAACGTCACCTGCGAAGCCAACGATGCCGCAACCTCGTATGCGGATAGAAGCATGAGCAAGTCATCGATGTTGGCACTTGGGATTTCCCAAGATGGAATCGATACCGCGCTTTCTATTAAACAGAGCTACAAAAGACGCCAACCTTTGATCATTCCCGGGGAAAAGGACCGTTTGTTGGTTCCTGAAACCTTGTTGAATGCAGATATCGATTTATCCGGTATGGATGATCCTTTGGCATTGGCCATGGTCAGTAATCGAGACCCTGAAAGCCCGATGGCATTGGCAGCTGCTGCACGCTTGTCACCGGCAGGTGCAAAGAATGAACTTTTGAATGGTGTCGTTCGAATCATTGGCGAGACATCTCGTCATGAATTGGTTCGTGAATGCCTGAAGTATGTCACTGATCGGGCATTTGAGCCTGAAAGCATCGGCAGAATTCATCAGCACGCCTCAAAGCTTGTTATTGAAAGCCGCCAGCAATTCACGGCTGCGCTTCGCGATAATCTAAAAGGCCTTCTTGATGGAGAACTTGCACCACGGGCCTTTGTTCGTGATTTCTTCGAGTTGACCGAAGTCGGTAATATGCGTCACGACATTCGTAAGAAACTCGTACTTAGTTTGTTGCTCTCATCTTCTGTTCGCCCTTCGATCAAGTTTTTGATGCTTGAGAATTTTCACCGCATGCCGAAAACAGTTCGCCACGGGATCATCGCTGCGGTCCTAAAGGCTGAGCCCAATCGCCATACAGAGGTGATTAAAGAAGAATTGAAATATATCGTGCTGCAAGAACGCGCGGCGCGGGAACAGTCAGATATCAATGGACGCCCCTCTCCATCTGATGCGAAATCTCGTGAACAAGAAAAGATGCTGGATCCTTATGCGACCTCGTTCCCGTGTCCGATGCCCGGTGAGTTGCATCCCGCACGGCCAAGACCTGGATTAGCGACCGCTTAAAGTTCTGCAAGATTGCTCTTTTTGATCAGATTTTCAGGCAGTTGTTGAAAAAGCAGCGCGCATCCGTAAAACCATTCCATGACATTTAAACCTGATTATCCATTCGAAGGTATGCCCGAGCTTGGGAAGACCCTCGAAGTCGCCCCTGGTATCCATTGGCTTCGGATGCCTCTTCCTTTCAAACTTGATCATATCAATCTTTGGTTGCTCGAAGACGGTGACGAATGGGTCATTGTTGATACCGGCATTTGTCGCGACGAAGTCAAAGGTGCGTGGGAAGAGCTATTCACGGGCATCATGGCAGGTCGCTCTGTATCGCGTGTGGTTGTGACGCACTTCCATCCTGATCATGCAGGTCTGGCGGGGTGGCTGACTGAACGGTTTGATGCGCCGTTGATCATGCCGCTTGCGGAATGGACGTTCGGACGAATGGTCTGGCTAGATGGCGGGGATTATTCCCTAAATGAATTCCGCTCGTTCTATCGTCGTGCTGGGTTCTCTGATGATATGATGGAATCCGTTAGTCGGCGGGTCAGTGGATATAAGAATGTCGTGGCCCCAATCCCGGCTGCGTTCGATCGACTTGTAGACGGTGACACGATTGAGATTGGGGGTAAGTCGTGGCGCATGATCGTTGGTCGCGGACATTCCCCTGAACATGCTTGTTTATACTGTGAAGAAGCTGATGTGCTGATATCAGGCGACCAAGTGCTGCCGCGTATTAGTCCGAATGTCAGCGTCTGGCCGCAAGAACCAAACGGCAGGCCTCTCGAATTATACCTCGAATCGTTGAGCAGGATCGGCTCTGAAATCAAGGGCAATCCTTTGGTTCTGCCAAGCCATGACTGGCCATTTTATGGGCTACATGCGCGCTTGGATGATTTGACCGCTCATCATCATGAACGATTGGCAGAAATGTTTGATTCAGTAGATTCTCCGAAAACAGGCGTCGAAGTGTTGCGGCAAATGTTTAATCGTCCGCTTGATGAGCATCAGACGTTTTTTGCCATCGGCGAGACGCTCGCACATTTATATCATTTGGTGGATCAAGGGCGTATTCAGTGTTCGGAGAATGCCGAGGGCATCACGGTTTACGAGCGGGCGTGATTATCTTTTGAATCGAAATCACAAAGATCGGTCACTGTATTTTTGAGCGCCTCAAGCACGTGTTCGGCCAAATGCCCCGCGAGTGAATAATAGATCGTTTGCGCACGGCGACGTGTTTTTACCAGATGTTCGTGGCGGAGCTTCGCCAGATGCTGCGATAAAGCAGATTGGCTAAGGCCGACGATGCTTTCTAATTCCGTGACGCAGGCTTCGCCATTCTTGAGGTGACAGAGGATCATCAAACGATGTCGATTTCCCATCGCTTTTAGAACGGCACTGGCGCGCTCTGCTGCGCCAGCTTCTGCAAGTACATCTTGGGTTTCTGGAGACGATTGTTGCAAGGTTTCCTCGTCTATTTATAGGCGGCAGATAAATTGCCGCGATAAAGCAATGTACGCCTTGTACATGCATCGCGACCAAACACAGTTTCGTGAGCGCAGCGAGAGCAGTCATTTTCTTGTGTCTTGAAATGGCTGGTATATAGGCCATTTTAACGTGGGTGTGACTTTGAGGGGAACCAACAATGACGACGATCAAAATGGATTTGAAGGGGTTGAACTGCCCGCTTCCAGTTCTGCGCGCGAATAAGAAAATGAAAGAACTGATAGCAGGTGACATTTTAGAAATTGATGTCACGGATCCAGCCGCGCCAAAGGATTTCGAGACCTACAGCGAAACCACAGGTAATGCGCTTATTTCAAGCATCGAATCAGATGGTGTTTTCACCATAAGTTTGGAAAAATCCGCCTAAGCAGATGGCGGGATAAATCGCCCTGGATCAAGTTCAGCCGCGTTCACGCCAATATCATTCAAATCACCAGGAATTTCTTGGCCCAACAGTATCGAGACAGATAAGCGTGCGAGTGCGTCTGACGTTGTGATGCCGTATCCACCCTGACCAGCTAGCCAAAAGAAATTGTCCTGGGCTGCATCGAATCCCGCACAGGGGACACCATCAGAGAAGAAACTGCGTAGCCCAGCCCATGAGTTATCAATGCGTTTGATATCAAAAGTAGTTGCCGTCTGAAGTCGGTCCACCGTGATCGCGATATCAAGTTCGTCGGGCTGTACGTCACAGGGTGGCATCGGTGTCTCTTCTTCTGGGGATGCCAATATCCGGCCTGCATCGGGCTTAAAATAAAAGGTCTCTTGGACGTCATTGACCATTGGCCATCCGGTTTCAGGCAAATCGTCGGGAGCCTGGAACACAATCGCTGTGCGACGTTTGGGTATCAGCCCCAGCGGCGAGAGTTGGGCCAGTGTTGCGACTTCGTCCGCCCAGGCACCAGCGGCGTTGATCACAATCTCCGCTGTCCATTGCCCTGCTTTGGTGTCGAGCTTCCAACCATGAGATGATCGTTCAATCCCCATAATTTCGGCATCTATGATGATCTTGCCGTCCATCTCCTTAAAGCCACGCAGGTATCCTTCGTGGAGGGCTGCAACATCCATCGACATGGCATCGGGCTCAAGAACACCAACTGCTGTCCATTCGGGTTTCAAGACGGGGACAAGGTCAGAGATTGCGGTGCCCTCAAGAAACGAGACATTCGGCGTCAATGCGCGGCAGTCCGCATATATCTTTTCGGCCTGGGTGCGTGCATCTTCGGTGCCTGCCAACAATAGGCCCAATGGATGAAGCAATTCGTGTGCTGCAAAGCCCTTTGGTGGGTGATCAAAGAAATGTCGTGACCCGGCAGTGAGCGCACGGATGATTGGCGGTCCATATGTCTCGGTATAAACGGCAGCCGAGCGTCCGGTTGAATGATATCCGGGCCTGTCTTCGCGCTCAAAAACCTTGATGTCTTTGCCAGAACCAAGGGCTTCGGCAAGCCGATATGCAAGCGAGGCCCCAGCGATCCCGCCACCTATGATTGCGAACCGTGTTGAATTGGTAGAAGTCATTATTCAGCGGGCGCGGGTTTCTTGGGCGCAACGGATTCAATGCTCGTAACAGTTTCTTCTGCGGGCTCATCTTCTGAGAACGAAGAAACCTTATCTTCTTCTTCATTCACTTTCTTTTTGGCGATACGGACGCCACGATTTCGCTCAACCATAGCGCAGAACAAGGCCATCAAAGGTGGAATGATCGTCAACGTCAGAACAGCCGAGAGAGATAAGCCGCCCAAAATGACAGACCCCAATCCACGATAAAGTTCAGAACCTGCGCCGGGGAAAAGAACCAATGGCATCATGCCGCAGACGCTGGTGATGGTGGACATGAAAATCGGTCGAATACGGTTAGACGTTGATTCAAGAATAGCATCGGTCACTTCCATCCCATCATCACGAATGTGATAAAGCGTTTGGTGAACCAACAGAATGGCATTATTGACCACGATCCCAATCAATATGACAAAGCCCAGTAATGTCAGCATATCCAGTGGTTGGAGGATGAATTGGTTCATGATCCATAGGCCGATAACGCCCCCCGCTGTTGCCAATGGCACAGACAGCATAATCACTAACGGATAAACGAAGCTCTCGAACAATACAGCCATGACAAGGAACACAATGACCAGAGCAATCAGTAGATCGTACTTCATGTGAGCCCAGGTTTCGTTCAGTCTATCAGCCGTTCCGGACATTCGCAGGGCAACACCATCCGGCAAGTCTGTTTCCCGTAATTGATCAATGACGCCAACCTGGAGTTGGTTGAGCGCCGTTTCCAATGGGATTTCATCAGGGGGGCGGATTTCGAGTGTGACCGTTCGTTGTCGTTCCAAATGATTTATTTGGGTGGGACCGGAAGTGACGATAATATTGGCCAATTCACTGGCGGGCAGGATGATCCCAGATGGCGTCACGACGGGAAGGTCAGCGATCCCCTGTGTGGCGGTCACCGCATTCTCAGGGCCTTCGATCTTCAGGTTGATGCGTTTGTTATCGACGGTGATTTCAGCAACGCGTAGGCCGTCGTTAAACGCATCCAGTGAATCTGATAACTGTCGCGCGGTCACATTGTTATCAGCTAATTTCACACGGTTTGGATAAACACGCACTTCGGGGGCGCCAAGTTCAAGACCCGGTTTGGGTCTGATCTGTGTGCCTGATGCACGGGGCATTACCTGATCGACCAGGCCAACAGCCTCAACTGCGGTCGCCAAAATGGCTTCTAAATCAGGGCCTGTGACATCAAGATTAATGGATCGTGATCCACCGACGCCGCGACCAAATAATGACCTTTGAGAAATAATCGCAAAGGTGCCTGGTTCTTGCCGCGAGGCATCGCTAAGGATCGGGATGAGTTCTTTGACACGATTGGGGTCAGCAGCTGCAGCGCCCAAAAATGTTGTGCCACGGGTGGCGACGAAAAAGAAACGATCAACTAATGGTGCACCGTCTTCTCTGACGCCATCGGGGTTATTCTTGGCCAACAACGGCAGCATGGTGGCTTCGAACTTGGACGCAATCTCCTCGGTCGTGTCCAAGTTATATCCGGGCGGCGGCACCACGACCCCAAAGATCAAATTGCGGTTTCCGTCAGGTAGATATTCAAGCTCGGGGAGGAGGGACCACGTCACGAAAGCCCCACTACCACAAAGGGTGGCGACGACCAGAATAGACGCCATCTTGCTGCTGATGACCTTGCGCGTGAGCGACATGACAGCGGCATGGAATGCATAAGCGAAATGATCAATCCCTGGAATGTGCCGACGCGTGATGCTGGTTTGATCAGGCCCACCCAGCATTCTTTTCGAAAGTGCGGGGATCACTGTGATTGCAACGAGCAATGAGAGCATCACAGAAACAGAAAGTGCCACAGCGATATCTCGGAACAATTGTCCGACTTCGAGTTCCATCACCAAGATTGGAATAAACACCATCACTGTTGTCAGGGCGGATACCAATACGGCGACCCAAACTTGCTTGGCACCGAGATACGCAGAGTCAGCGCGGCTAAAGCCTTTTTCTCGTAGGCGAAAGATGTTTTCCAAAACAACAATCGCGGCATCGACCACCATGCCGACGGCAAACGCGATCCCTGCAAGGGATATCACATTAAGCGAACGCCCCATAAAGGCCATGGCAACAAATGCGCCAATCACGGAAACCGGGATCGCCATAGACACGATCAATGTTGCCCCACCAGAGCGTAGGAAAATGAGCAAGACAAAGGCAGCGAGTAAGCCACCTATGATAATATTCTGTTGAACCAAATCGATCGAAGAATCGATGTATACGGTCTCGTCATAGACCTGGGTCAGGTAAAGTTTCTTCGCGGGCAGGTCAATGTCGTTCAATTCCTGCAACGCGGCACGAATACCTTTCATGGTCTCAATGACATTGGCCCCGGTTTCGCGAATGGTATTGATGGCGATGGCTGGTTGTCCATTGACCCTGATGCGCGCAGTGGGGTCAGAGTAATCAAAGGAAACCGTTGCGATGTCTGAAACTTTGACCCGCGCAACCGAACCTGTGATGGGGTCTTCTTGGGAGCGAATGACAACATCTGATACCTCGTCCAGCGTTGCAAATTCACCCTCGGTTCGGACGATGTATCGCCGCTTACCTTCGTCCACATCACCCGCGGAAACGGATGAGTTTGCAGCCCGTAAGGTATCGACAACATCGGTAACGGTTAGTCGAAATTGGGCAAGTGATTCAGGATTGATGCGAACCACCATTTCTCGTTGAGATGTTCCATAAACATTCACGCGCGCAACACCTGCGACGCGCTCCAATCGATCTTGAATAACGTCTTCTGCGAAGTCACCGAACGTATGGATCAGGGCATTGTTTCCCTCAGTTCCGCGTAACACGATCCATGCGATCGGATTGTCCTCAGAGCCTGCGGTTCGCATTGATGGTTCGTCAGCTTCATCGGGGTAGCCACTCACGCGATCCAAACGGTTTGCCGTTAGCAAAAGAGCACGGCTCATGTCTGTGCCGACAGCAAACTCTAATCGAATTCGGGAACGTCCGTCCTGGCTTTCTGATGTGATCTCGTCGAGACCCTCGATACCCTTAAGGACTTCTTCTTGTTCGTTTGTGATTTCACGCTCGATTTCGGCTGGTGCCGCGCCGGGCCAAATCGTCTCTAGGCTGATCAAAGGCTTGCGAACGTCAGGGGTGAGCTGAATGGGAATTTGAAATAAGGCGACAACGCCAAACATGACCACCATTAAGACTGCCGCGATAACGGCAATTGGGCGCTCAATCGATAATTTTATTAAGCCGTTCATGATGGGGGGGATGTCTTGTCGTCTTGATCGACAATGGCCTGGCCTGGCCGAATCCGTTCATTGCCTCGCACAACGACATGTTCGCCCGTCGTAAGGCCCTCAAGTACAACAAAACGTGGACCGACGGATTCTCCTAATTGAACGGTGCGGAATGCAGCTTTTCCATCTTCATTAATAATGACGATTTGCGCCCCCCTGCGGTTAAGGACGGCATCTTTGTGCACTGTGACGACGTCGCGAATTTCACCTACGGGCACGCGAACGGTAACAGTTTGATTGGCAGCACTAGATGAAGCGTCATCGATAAATGTTGGAATAAATCGGACCCGTCGGGTTCGGGTGCGTGGGTTTTCATCGGGAATGACGGCACGCACCGTTGCCATAAGGGATTGGCCATTTTCAAAAGAAGCATTCAGCTGTCGCCCTGGTGATAGGCCACCGATTCGATTGGCTGTTACGTCGGCCTCAATCTCCAGGTTTGTATAATCCAACAGGCTTACCAGTGGATCACCCACTCTGACATATGAGCCAGCCTCCGTATGGCGACGAATGATGGCTCCGGGGTAAGGTGCGATGACTTTTGTGTAGGTTAGATCAAGGTCCGCGAGGGCCAATGTCGCTTCGGCAGATTTGATTTGAGCTTGGGCTCGGCTGATTTCACTTTTTGCGCGCGCAACTTCTTGGGCTTTGTCGGCGTATCGCGCTTCGGAAAAAGCGGGTGATTTTCTGAGGCGGTCTAAACGCTTCAGTTCCTGTTCCAAAAGTAAAAGCGTATCGCGATCTGTTTGCAATTGCGCGCGGGTGCTTTGGACTTCGGCGCGTTGACGATTGCGTTCCCATTCAAAGGTGTCTTTGACCAACATCGCGAGCACATCGCCTTTTTCAACGCGATCACCGACTTGCACGAGGTATTCTTCTACAGGTGCAGAAATCCGCGCAGCAACATCGCCGGATTGCCGGGGGACGAAACGTCCAATGACGGCCACAGTCTGATTAAGAGGTTCGACAATAACGGCGTCTAATCCAACTGCAGCAGCAGGGGGAGGGCCGTTTTTTTCCTGCGCGATGGGGGCGCCAAATGACCAAAGGCACAGGCCACCCATAATCAAAAATCTAAAAACTAAAGTCTTCAACAAACTGCTCCTACCGCGAAACACCGTCGTTACATGGTTAGATAGCCCAAAGTCACACTGACGTGACGAGAGAACACTCGAACGATTGTACGTAAGTTTCCGGCAATGGGATTAGGTACAGATCCAATAATAAACCAGAAGATCCTATTTTGTGTAATTACTTTCCTGTGACCAAGCAATGCGGATGAAACATTAATTCGAACGTTCGGTCCATTGAACGGGATTGAATAATTCTAATATAGCCGCAAAATACAGATTATGACGTTGCCCCGATACCTGTTGCCCATCTTTATTGGGCTTTTGATTTCTGTCCCAGCCAAAGCCGATCTCATTGGCCATGGTGGCATGGTCCGAAGCGTAGATGTCTCACCCAACGGGGATTTGGTTGCCACTGGCAGTTTCGATTATACCGCCAGAATTTGGAATTTCGGTGACCAAACCGAGATTGCTGTCCTTGATTTACATGAAGGGCCTGTGACTAGTGTTTCATTCGCACCTTCGGGTCAGCAAGTTATTACCACCAGTGATGACTACTCGGCCATTTTCTGGAATCTAAATACTTTTAAACCGCTTCACCGACTAACGGGTCACAAACACAAGGTGATGACGTCCGCATTCTCACCCGATGAGCGGCATGCTGCTACGGGGGCCTGGGATAAAACTGTTCGAATTTGGGACCTGAAAAATGGGAAAACGGTCCAGGTGATCAATACGAATGCCCCTGTTAATGCGGTGGCATTTAGTGCCGATGGGGCGCATGTGATCTCGGGGGGGCATTTTCCCGTCATCGAGATTTGGGACGCCAAAAGCGGAACAATTGTTGGAAAACTTGAAGGTCACCTTGGTGGGATTACGGCGTTACGAGTTTCGCCAGATGGCAAATCGGTCTTGTCCGCCAGCATCGACAAGACCATCAAGCATTGGGAACTAGAAACACAAAAGCTAATTTCGAGCATCGATGTCCGGGATGGCCCCGTATTTGACGTAACTTTTTCACCTGACGGCACGCAGGCGATGACGGCTGGCAGAGATGGATACATTGTCACTTGGGATTTGGCCACGGGGGCACCTGTCCAGGAAATACCGGCGCATGAGAAAATTGCATGGTCTGCGCGCTTCTCGCCTGATGGCCGGTTTGCAATTTCAACAAGTTCTGATGAACAAGCGCGTATCTGGCATCTGGAAACGGGCGACCGCATTGGTATGACGACGACAGATGATGGCCGGGCAAAACCTTGGCTGACAAGCGACCATCCCGGGGCAGCGATTTATACGAAGTGTGCCACCTGTCATAGCCTATCGAGTGATGGCCCGCAGAGATCAGGGCCACACTTTGAAGGGCTGTTTGGCCGCAAAGTCGGTGCGGTTGAGGGATATCGTTATTCAGATGCGCTGAAGTCGCGCGACTTCGTTTGGGATGAAAAGACGATCTTTCAGCTTTTTGATGAGGGACCAGACGTTATGCTGCCCGGTACCAAAATGCCGGTGCAACGGGTAACCAACGATGATGCGTTGAAAAACTTGGTTGATTATCTAAAGGTTCTGACCAACCCATAATTCAGGTGGAAACGATATGACCACGCTTTTGTTCTCTCATCCCAGTTGTATCGAACACGATCCCGGGGAATATCATCCAGAAAGACCTGATCGATTGCGTGCTGTCATGGATGGCTTAGATGACGATGCCTTCAAACATTTGAAACGCTTAGAAGCACCGATCGTTGACTTAAAGCATGTGAAACAGGTCCATGACGCAGGTTACGTCGATATGATGATGGATAGTGTGCCGTCAGACGGTCGCGTCAGACTAGACCCGGATACTGTCATGTCTGCTTCTTCGGGTGAGGCAGCGCAACGTGCGGCAGGTGCGGCCGTGGCTGCGGTTGATGCGGTGGTTGATGGGCAGGCACGTAATGCTTTTTGCGCCGTTCGCCCACCTGGACATCATGCAGAGTCATCAAAGGCGATGGGGTTTTGTCTGTTTAATTCCGCTGCCGTTGCTGCATTCCATGCACGGGCAACACATCAGATGGACCGCGTTTGTGTGATTGATTTTGATGTCCATCATGGGAATGGAACGCAGCATAGTTTTGAGCATATCGATGGCTTGTTTTATGGCTCATCACACCAATGGCCTGCCTATCCTGGGACAGGGGCTGTTGCAGAATCTGGTGACTTCAATAACGTTTGTAACGTGCCGCTGGCGCCAGGAACGGGATCGGTCGGTTTTCGGGACGGATACGAAGAAGATATGTTGCCAGCCATTCGCGCATTTGCTCCTGAATTGATCATCATATCTGCGGGTTTCGATGCTCATAAACGCGATCCATTGGCGCAATTAGAGCTTGAGACCGAAGATTATCGATGGGTGACAGACAAGCTGTTGGACTTGGCCGACGACATATGCGATGGACGGGTGGTTTCGCTGCTTGAAGGTGGCTACGATTTGGAAGCTTTGCGCGATAGTACCGCAGTCCATGTCGCGTCGCTTCTTGAGCATTGATACACTTGCCCCATAAGGGCCCCATGCATAGACTGACCGCAGTTTTCTAAGACCGATTGAGATACTTTCATTATGGCCAAAAAACCTTCTTCAGACGATGCGGCAATACCCGAAGATATTGCGACGATGAGCTTTGAGGCTGCGCTCGAGGAATTGGAAGATATCGTCCGAGAATTAGAGACTGGTGAGGGCAATCTGGATGCCTCAATCACTGGTTATACGCGCGGTGTACATCTGAAGCAGCATTGCGAAGCAAAACTAAAAGAAGCCGAAGCCCGAATAGAAAAAATCGTCGTCGGCGCCGACGGAACGGTTGCGGGCGCAGAACCCTTCGACGAAGAATAAGGTCATTCAGTATGGATAATTTGGGCGCGGCCCTGAAAGACTGCGCGGACCGGGTCGATGGCGTATTGTCAGACTTGTTGCCAGTGAAAAGAACACCAGAAGCACGTGTCATCGAAGCGATGCGTTATGCGAGCTTGAGCGCAGGGAAACGCGTTCGGCCATTTTTGCTGACGCAATCTGCGGAATTATTTGGCGTTTCTGCTGAGCGTGCATATCGTGCTGCTGCTGCTGTTGAGATGATCCATTGTTACTCGCTCGTTCATGATGATTTGCCAGCTATGGATGATGATGATCTTCGC
>DGNZ01000222.1 GCA_002389175.1 Rhodospirillaceae bacterium UBA4479
ACTAAGAGGGTAACGCACGTAATATATCACTGCTAAGCGGATGATTTTAGGCGAAGACTTGAAGTATTTAAATGGATTATGTGTTGTCATTCATAAAAATTAGGGACCAACCATTGGGGCGTCAAGTTTGTCTGACAATGCCTAAATTATGTCTACTGAAAACTAATACACTCCAAAAAGCATCATCAGATTCAGCACTTAAGCGCAACAGGTCCAATCTGCGCTTGTCCTGCGCGACGACCTAGAACAAATGCGCTTAGCAACCCGTTGCCAGACAAATAACCACTATCACCTTGCCCAGAAACACCACAAGCCGCACCTCCGCCTGCATAAAGATTGTCAAAGGCGGTCCCATTTGTGCGCAACACTTGCGCTTGATCATTTACCAAAAGCCCTCCTTGCGTATGGAACAACGCGCCTGTAACGCGCACGCCATAAAAAGGCGCAGTTAACCCTATTTTCCCAAATTTACGGCCAAAAATATCTGTCCAGCCAAGTGGAATATCAGCTACCGTTGCCATAAGCTGATCCGCAGGAAGCCCAAGCATGCTAGCAAGTTCCATCAACGTGTCACTTTGATAAATGGCACCAACACTTTCGGCTTGTTTGAAATCCTCAAACTGTCGCGCAATGTCTGCGATGCGTTCATCGAAGATGGCAAAGGCCTCACCATTCGGTTGGGACAGAACAGAGCGCGCCGCTTCGGAATAGCCTTGCGCCTCGTTCCAAAAGCGTTGTCCCAGATTATTCACCTGAAACCCTCCCTCGGTGATAACGGCCCAAGTGATCAGGATGCCATGCGGGTGCGCAACATTTCCATGGCCCTGATACGCGCCAAGATGCTTGGTCTGTGCGCCGATATCGTCTGCCCATAAAACCGCCTCGCCACGGTTTCCATCATGGCCGAACCACACGCCGTTTTTGATATCTGGCATATACTGCGACACCAGTGCACGATTGCCACCAAACCCATTGCAGGCAAGGATCAGGCGTTCGCAGCCAATCGTTTCAACGCCACCATCGGGACGGGTCGCACTGACACCTGTGATGTGTTTCCCGTCATAAAACAGCACGCTTGCGCGACGCTCACAAATGATGTCGATGCCTTGTGCCTCGCAGGCATTACGCAGCGCGTCGATCAACTCAGCGCCAGAGCGCGTTGGCAAACCGTGCATGCGCCGCGAAGAGTGGCCCGGGTAGTCAAAATCGTTCACAACAGAAAAAGGCAGGCCATGGGTTTCACTTAGCCAGTCAATCACCTCTGCTGAGCCGTCAACCAGAAGATCGACCAAGGCTTGATCATTCTCGCCATGCGCCTTGGCTTGGATGTCACGCGCGAACTGCTCAGGACTATCGTGAATTCCAGCTGCGTTTTGAGTTTTTGATTCCGCAGCGGGGATCAACCCCGCTGATAGTGCAGTCGAACCACTGGGCATTGCATCAGCTTCGATCACCAAAGCGTTTTGCCCCGCCTCATGAGCAGATAACGCGGCGATCAAACCGCAGGCGCCAGCCCCAATGATAAGTGTTTCAACACTCAGATCAAACGCAGTTGGCGACGTTGCGACGCTAACGTTTGCGGTCATACTGCGCACCTTTTTTCAACATGTCTGCGGTCCCGATCACGTCATTCAGACCTTTGAAATCGAACATATGATCCGCAAAAGGCTGATTAGAGCCATTTGTATGCAGACTGCGGTAATACTCCTGCGCAGTCTTCGCCAAAGCACGCACAATACCGCCTGGAAAAATTGCTATGGAAAAACCAAGGCTTTGCAAATCTTCCGCGCCTGTGATGGGTGTTTCTCCGCCCTCAACCATATTGGCGAGCAGAGGAATACGCCCTGCGAAATACTTGCTCATCGCTTGCATCTGCTCGCGATCTTGCGGTGCCTCAATGAAAAGGACATCTGCGCCTGCTTCCAAGAAAGCTTCGGCGCGATCCACAGCCGCGCTAAACCCTTCAACCGCAATCGCATCTGTGCGTGCAATGATGAGCGTCTCGCTGGAGGTGCGCGCATCAGCCATTGCAGCAACTTTGCCCACCATTTCAGAGGTGGAAATAAGAGTTTTATCAGCCAAATGACCGCAGCGTTTGGGATAGCTTTGATCCTCCACCTGCAAGGCTGCTGCACCCGCACGCTCATAAATCCGCATGGTGCGCTGCGCATTCAGCGCGTTGCCAAAGCCCGTATCTGCGTCGATAATCACAGGCGTATCAGTGCGATCCGCAATAAGCGCCATTGTATCTGCCATTTCACTGCATGTGCTGAGCCCAATATCTGGCCGCCCAAGGCGGGTGTAGGCAACCGCTGCACCGCTTAGATAAAGCGCTTCGAACCCAGCTTCGGTCGCGAGCGACGCTGTTAGACCGTCGTAAACACCGGGGGCGACAAGGATGTCTTGTTTTTGAAGGCGGACTTTTAAACTCATGCCAAATCCTCCAGCCAACCAAGTGAATCAGCGCAAGTCATTCGATGCGTGACCGTTGCAAGCGAGAGCAAGGTCGCCTCATGCACATCCTGTTTGAAGGCCGCACAGCCATCTGTTAGTATCACCGTTTCAATATTTCGCAAATGCGCATCGCGTAGTGTCGAGGCGACACCGCCATTGGTTACGATGCCACCAACGATCAAGTTATCAATCCCAGCCATACGCATGATGTATTCGAGCCGTGTTTGGTAAAAGGCAGAGTAAGCAACCTTTTCGATCACAAAATCTGCAGGAAATAACTTGTCCACCAAAGTATGGCCAAAACCATTCGGGGCGAAGTCACCTTTGGCAAGAAACGGTCGCAACTCTTTCAGGTGCGGCGCAATAAGTGGTTCACCATTGTTGTCAGGCACCAAGGTAAATTGCGCAGAAATATAGCGCCCGCCTTTGGCCCGCAGTGCTTTGACCAAAGGTGCTATTCGATCTGGCAAAGCAGCGATACTTTGCGCCGCCTGACCTGCACGCCCATAAGCCCCCTCAGGATGGATAAAGTCGTTTTGCAGATCAATCGTCAGCAACGCCGTGCGCGACAGATTCCATGTTTTCGGATCACTCATGCTGTACCCTCCACTGGTTCAATGATTGTATTGCCAAAGGCATCAACGCGGCCCTGCAAGTCAGGTTCGATCAGAACCGTTGTGTCAGGTTGTGTCAAAATAGCAGGCCCTTTAATCACTGTGCCCACAGGCAAAGGCAGTCGATCAAAGACCACTGTGTCGTGCCAATTGCCGTCAAAATGAACTAGCCTTGTGCAAACCGGTACCACCTCACCAGAAGTTTTGGGCGCAAGCGTGGACAGATCAAACTTGGGTCGTTTGCCCGTCACCGCGCTACGCAAATTCATGATGCGCCGAACACCTTTGTCGAGCAAACGCCCAAAGGTCGCGGTATAGGCCGCATCAAACGCAGCTTCAATATCAGTCTTGCTTGGTGGGACGACAACCCCATCCGTAACTATCACAGAAAGCGGGACAGGCACTGTATGGGTCTGGCCTATGTAGGCCATGTCCAATTCAAAACTGACCTTGCGTACCTCAAACTTGGTACGCGCAGCATCAAGCAACGCCATGCCCTTATCGTGATGTGTTTGCATGAAGTCCGCCATAGAAACCTTGTCCAAGGTATCCACCAGCGTGTTGATTGTTTGCACAAAATCCTGCCGCATGTCCGCGATGACGCAGCCCATTGCAGAAGTCACGCCTGGATAACGCGGCACAATCGCCCGCGCGATCCCTGTTTCCGCAAGCATTGCACCAGCATGTAGCGCTCCACCACCGCCAAAAGGCATAAAGGCGAAGCGTTTGGGATCAAATCCGCGCTCGATACTTACCAGACGTATCGCACCTGCCATCCGAGAATTTGCGACCGTTAAGATTGCCTCTGCTGCAGCTAAAGTGTCGAGTTTCAAAGGCTGGCCCACATGTTCATCAATCGCATTGCTCGCGGCCTCAACATCAAGTCGCACAAGTTTACCGCCAATCGGATTTTCAGGATCAATACGCCCCAGAACGATGTTCGCATCCGTCACAGTAGGCCTTGTATTGCCCAAACCATAAGCCACAGGACCGGGGTTCGATCCAGCGCTTTCGGGGCCAATGTTGAGCAA
>DGNZ01000091.1 GCA_002389175.1 Rhodospirillaceae bacterium UBA4479
TGGGTGCGCAACGTATCAAGTGGCGCGCCGCTTTCAAGTATCAGGCGCACGGCCATGACCTCGAACACCTCGCGTAAACTGTAGGTTTCTGCAACTTCGCGGGCTGTCAGCGGTTTAACGCGCTTGCCCTTGTAGGCAATGGTTTCGACCAGCCCGTCGTTCTCGAGAATTTGGATCGCTTCGCGAATAGGTGCGCGCGATACGTTCATCTTTTCCGCCAGCGCGGTTTCGACGAGTGCGGCTCCAGGTAGCATGCGCCCACTCAGAATAGCTTTGCGTAGCCGGTTTGCGACTTGAACGCGTAGGGGAACATTCTCAATCGGTGTGATGTCATGCGGCATTAGGTCGGCAAGGGTCGGTTTGTTGGCGGTCATAAAGGTTATCCTCCTAAGTGTTCAATGCTTGCCTGAGGGCCCGCCAAGTATGGCAGCGAGTCGATGAGACGACCGACAGGAAGTTGACAGCCCTTAAAGGAGGTGACCGTGGATGTGGCAACAGCAATCGACCGGACATAGGTCGATTCGATACAATGCGTGCCATTTCCCGCATTATATTGGGCATTCTGTCTATTTGTGTAATGTCGACAATCCATAAGTGGACAATGCAGCACGATTTTGAACATTGTCAAGCGTTTTGGCCAAGACGGGGAGGTTGCTGCGGTGTGAAATGGTGATTTTACAGGATTTGAAACGCAAGGTTGTCCGCGCGGAGCTGTCCGAACACGCGGGTCAAAATCTGGCCCTAATGTTTCGCTCAATCAGGTTGTGTGGATACAAGCACTGGCCTGCCCTTCGCCTACGGTTTTTAATTCTGGCGTGATATTGGCGCAGTCGTTTGTTGCAATCGGGCAGCGGGTTCGAAACACGCAGCCAGATGGCGGGCTGATCGGGCTTGGGATGTCGCCCTTCAAAATAACGCGATTTCGACGTTTGCCGGGTTCGGGGATTGGCACTGCTGACAGCAGCGCTTGTGTGTAGGGATGATTGGGACGTGCATAAAGATCTGCGGTGGACGCAATCTCCATCACGCGCCCGAGATACATCACGATCACGCGGTCGCAGATATGTTCCACCACGCCAAGATCATGGGCAATGAACAGCATGGTCAAATCCAGGTCAGACCTGAGATCATCCAGAAGGTTGATCACCTGCGCTTGGATCGACACATCAAGTGCCGAGACCGGCTCGTCTGCCACGATGAATTCAGGTTCGACGGCCAAAGCACGGGCGATCCCAATTCGTTGGCGTTGACCGCCAGAAAACTCATGTGGAAAGCGATCCAGATGATCGCGCGACAGTCCTACTTTCTCGAGCAACGCGGCCGCGCGGTCTTCGTGTTCGGACGAATGCCCAATCTGATGCAGTTTTAGGGGATGAACCAAGATATCGCGCACTTTTTCGCGCGGATTCAAGCTGGCGTAGGGATCCTGAAAGATGATTTGCATCCGTTTTCGATAAGCCCGCATGTCGGATGCACCCAGACACATTACATTGGTTCCACCAAAACGCACGGCGCCGTCTGTTGCGTCCTCCAGCCGCAGGATCGTGCGGCCCACGGTCGTTTTACCCGAACCGCTTTCTCCGACAAGGCCCACGACCTCGCTCGCCTGAACTTCGAATGAAACTCCATCGACGGCCTTCAAATTGTCGACGATGCGCTGCAACACTCCGCCACGAATTGGAAAATACTTTCTCAGGTTTTCGACCTGAAGGAGAGGGATCGTCATGACGCCTGCCTTTCGTTCAAAGATAGCTCACGCCAGCGCATGCAGCGAATCATGTGGCCATCCCCTGCGTCTTCGAGTTCAGGGAAGTTCGTTTTGCAGATGCTCGCCGCATGGGCGCAGCGTGGGTGAAAGCGGCAACCGTCGGGCAGGCTAGTTAGTGCAGGAACCGTCCCTGGAATGGCCTCCAGCCGTTTTTTGTTGATGGACGACCCGAGTCGCGGGATCGAGTTCATCAGGCCTGCTGTATAAGGCATGCGCGGGTTGCGGAAAATATCCTCGACGCTGGCGGTTTCTACGACTTGCGCACCATACATTACGACGACGCGGTCTGCGACTTCGGCAACGACCCCCAGATCATGGGTGATAAAGATGATGGCCATACCAAGCTTGTCTTGCAGGTCCTTCATGAGTTCAAGCATCTGTGCCTGAATGGTAACGTCCAGTGCGGTCGTGGGTTCGTCCGCGATCAGAATGCGTGGCTCGCAGGCCAGCGCCATGGCGATCATCGCGCGTTGCCGCATGCCGCCAGACATCTCGTGGGGATAGTTATCGACACGGGTCGCTGGTTCGGGAATGCCGACGAGTTCCAACATCTCGATGGCGCGTGCACGCGCTTTTGCCTTCGACAATTTCTGATGGCGTATGACCATTTCGGCAATCTGTTGTCCGATTGTAAGAACCGGATTGAGGCTGGTCATCGGTTCCTGGAATATCATCCCGATTTCTTTACCGCGAATTTCGCGCATCTCGGCGTCGCTCAGCTGCGTTATCTCGCGCCCTTCTAGTTTGATACTGCCTGCCGAAACGCGGCCGATATCCTTGGGCAACAGCCCCATGATTGACAGGCTGGTCACGGATTTTCCCGAACCGCTTTCACCGACAATGGCTAAGGTTTCTCCGGCATGAACCTGAAAGCTGACACCATCAACAGCCTTGATCGAGAGTTTTTTAGATAGATCAAAACTGGTTTGCAGGCCGCTTACGTCCAGCAACGGAGTGCCTTTGGGTGGGGCCAGAGTGTCATGTGCCATGGAACACCAATCCTTGTCGTGGCGCGCCGTGACACCGTTGCGTTGAGTGCAGCACTGGTTGTACCCCTGCAATATCTGCGATTGTGTCTAGCATCGGCATCTCCTGGCGCGTTTGGTCACGTGTGGCGAATTGATCTGCCGGTCTGTATTTATTTCCTATTACGTGCTTGACGCATCGGAACCTGCATGGTTTGGTTGTTCTACTGTCGACAATCTATTTTCTACTTTGTGATAACTTCGATTTGAATGTCAAGCATCGTAACGAAGTGTCGATTGAAAAACGGAGAGGGCCTATGTTCAATACAGCGACGTGCAACTGCAATGCGCAAGGCAGTAGGCTGAGGCGCTGTTGCAACTATCCGTGCGGCCCCGCCACTGCGTTATTGACAAAAAGGTAGAGGATACCGAGAGATGTGGACCTTCCTAGCACGGCGGCTGTTGCAAAGCGTCATAGTGTTGATCGGTGTTACGCTGATCAGTTTCATTTCCCTACAGATGGGGGGTGATCCAACCTATCTGTTTGTGTCCGAAAATGCCAGTACAGAAGAGATCCAGCGCGCCCGTGAAATGCTTGGCTTTGATCGCCCGCTCTATGTTCAGTATCTCAGCTATATCTGGAACGCGATGCAGGGTGACTTCGGAAACTCTCTCAGCTATCGCCAACCGGCGATTGAAGTAGTATTGGCGGTAATGCCCGCCACGATCGAACTCACCTTTTTCTCGTTGGTGTTGGCCATTGGCCTGTCGATACCGCTGGGAATTTACGCGGCGCTCAATCGCGGCAAGCCGGTGGATGGAGGAATCATGACCTTTGCGATGATCGGCCAGTCTATACCTAATTTCTGGATGGGAATCATGATGATCCTGTTCTTTGGCTTATATTTACGATGGTTCCCGATATCGGGGCATGTGCCGTTTCTTGAACCGTTGTTCGAGGGTGATTTCGCGACGGCCTTCAGCAATTTGCCGCGCTCGATATATTATATGATCATGCCCGCAGTTGCGGTTGGTACCTACACGCTTGCGCGCAACGCACGGCTCGTGCGCTCTTCGATGTTAGAGGTTTTGCAGCAGGATTATGTCCGCACCGCGCGCTCAAAGGGTATTTCGGAACGCCGTGTCGTGATCCATCACGCGATGCGCAATGCCTGGCTGCCGGTTGTCACTATGATTGGCCTTGAATTCGGATTTCTGTTGGGCGGCGTTGTCGTGGTTGAAACCGTGTTTTCCTACCCCGGCATTGGGCGGCTGGTTTTCAACGCGATCAATCAACGCGATATCCCTGTCGTGCAGGCCTCGGTCATCTTGCTGGCAGTGATCTTTATTCTGCTGAACCTGATCGTTGATATGATCTACGCGCGACTTGATCCGCGTGTGAAACTGTAATGAGGGCGCGACATGGCTAACAACACTTCCGACCAAGGCGAGGCTATAGTGCAGGCGACAAACGCCAATGCCACGTCTTATCGCCGCAAGGAAATGTGGCGTGCATTAGAAAGTTTGGTCACTAGCCGGTGGGCTCTAGTCGGCATGTTGATCCTGTTTATCGTGACCTTTGTTGCGATATTTGGGCCGCAGCTTGCTCCGTTTGATCCAAACCGGCAGAACATTATGATGCGCCTATTGGAACCCGGCGAAGCGGGGGCGGGCGATCTGACCTATTGGCTTGGATCCGACCAATTGGGTCGGGACGTGTTCTCGCGGCTGTTGTATGGCGCGCGGGTGTCTTTGCTGGTGGGGGTCGCGGCGATTGCTGTGGGCGGAACCATCGGTATCATCGCTGGGCTATTGTCGGGGTACTATGGTGGCTGGATTGATGATGTCATCATGCGTTTGGGCGATATCCAGCTGGCCTTCCCGTTTATCCTTTTGGCGATCATGTTTCTCGTCGTACTTGGGCCAGGGTTGGTGAACATCATCCTTGTTCTGGGGATAGGACAGTGGATCACCTATGCGCGTATTGTGCGCGCCCAGACGTTGAGCCTGCGTGAGAAGGAATATGTAGAAGCTGCACGCGCCATGGGCGACAGCACGTTTTCCATCCTGTTTCGCACGATCCTGCCCAATATCATTGCACCGCTGACCGTCATCGCGTCCTTCAACGTCGCCGGTGTTATCCTGTCAGAAGCGGCGCTGTCGTTTCTTGGCCTTGGCGTGCCGCCAGATGTGCCGACGTGGGGCAGCATGCTTTCAGAAAGCCGCGACCACCTGTTATCGAACAAATGGTGGATGTCGCTGTTCCCGGGGTTGGCTATTATTTTCACCGTACTGGCGTTTAACATTATCGGCGATTGGTTGCGTGATTTCCTTGACCCACGGCTAAAGGAAAACGGCTAGGATTTCTGGGTTTTGCCTGCATCCACTGATCCGGCTGGCAGATCATCAAAGGATGGGTAATTTACGCTATAGAGCCGTGCATATAGCCCCTTGAGCGCCATAAGCTCGTCGTGATTGCCTTGTTCCAAGACTTCGCCAGCCTGCAAGACGATGCGCACCAGACCGGTCGAAAAGAACATGCGCACGGCCTCTAGATCCAGCATTCCAAGGGTGATTAGGTCGCCAGAATGCACACGATCATGAAACCTGAAACTCAGCCTTTGTATTTTTTCGTAGTAGGCCAGCCGTAGGGTGTAGCCGACGTTATGGCCCACGCTCTCGCTGAAATAGTTCTGAAACACGGCGAAAAACCCGCGCAAAACCCAGACCAGCAGAACGGACCCCGCCGTGACCCACAAGGCCGCCGTTGCCGTTTCGGCGGTGGTAGGCTCCGACACCAGCGCCTGCGTTTGATCAACCGCGCGTCCCAACAAAATCGGGACCATCAATTGCAACGCCGTGGCGATCACAGTCGAGACAAGCGAAATCGCAACCATCCAAGATGACTTGAGTGCTAGCAATGTAACCCGCTTGATCGTGTTGAATCCGCTTTTTCACCCGACGGTGTCAGTTGGGCGCATGATTTCAGTGGGGGTACCCATGGACGTCTTTCCTAAGCCGAAGTGAGCCAAACGCAGGGTGCTGGCCGCTATCTAATCTTGCACGTCATGTTCCTGAGTGCGGGATCACAAATGCCCCTGCGCCTTGTGGTCCTGTCACCTCGCCATCCAAGAACACAGTGTTTCCCCTCAGGATGGTCTGCGTGACCTTACCGCGTAGATGCCGGCCTTCGAAAAGATGGGCGACTTCGCGGGCATGGGTATGCAGGGTCTTGGCGCTGATGACGGTTTCGCCCGCTAGATCGACAATTGTCACATCCGCCGCACTACCGGGTAGAAGTGCGCCTTTGTGCGGATAAAGCCCATAGCGGCGCGTTCCGTTTGCACAGATAAGATCATGTGCGCGTTTGAGGGTCAGTCGCCCACACGCCACGGCATCGAGCATCGCAGGCAGGATGAATTCAACGCCGGGAACACCGGGTGGCGCGGCAGGGAAATTGCCCTCAGCCGCTTGTTTTTCAGCTTTGGCGAATGGCGCGTGGTCCGTGGTGACGTAGTTGATCACGCTGTCTTCAATGGCCTGCCACAGTGCATCCTGATCTTCCTGGTGGCGAATGGGCGGATTTACCTTGGCGTAGATCCCAGCGCGGGCGACGTCTTTTTCGGTGGTAAACAGGTATTGTGGGCAGGTTTCAGCAGTGAAATCTGACGTGCCAGCAAATCCGCGCAGCACCTGAACGGTTTGCGCCGACGTGACGTGGGCGATGTGAAGTTTCGCCTGGGCGGTGATGTTCATGGTCAGCAATTTTGCGACGGCCACAGCCTCGCAGATCGCGGGGCGAGATTTACCGTGGGTGGCTGCGTCGGCGGGATCGAGTGCCTTGGCCGCGTCCTCGAAATGGGCGAGCAGTGCCGCGCTTTCGGCATGGACGACGATCGGAAGCCCAGTATCAGCGAGCAATTGCAAGGCGCGCAATTGGTCAGCCTCATCGGGAAACGCGAGCCCTTCGAATTCATCTGCGCGACCTGCAGGCGACGGCGTGGTGAAAATTTTCCACGCGATGCAGCCGATGTCCATCATCTTGTCACGGCTGGCCTTAGTCAGATCGCCGGGGGCTGCATAAAGCGCAAAGTCGATGACGGAATTTTCGCTAAAATGGTTGTGGCGGCGCGCCAGTTCTTCGGGTGTTGAACAACACGGCTTTGAGATCGGCATTTCAAACAGAGTCGTGACGCCGCCCGCTGCCGCCGCACTGGTTTCCGACAAAACTGTGCCGCGTTCAGGGTAGGCTGGGGCGCGGACGTGGAAATGGATGTCGACGATGCCGGGAAGGGAAGTTTTTCCAGTTGCATCAATGGTTTGTGCAGCATCCGGAGCGGTGCCAGGGGCATAGACACCCGCCACTTTGCCATCCTTCAGGCCCAGATCAACGCGGCGCACTCCGTCTGGCAGCAAAACATCGCCGCCAGAAATACGGGTGTCCAGCGTGATCATTTCAACCCCAATTCGGTCAGCGCCTTGGCAACGCCATCCAGATTGGTCAGGTGCATTGAGGCGTAGTTTGGTGACAGAACCACGCCATGCCCACCCGCACGATAGGTCGCCATGACGGACCGATACGCAATATCAGGTGTGCATCTCGCCTGATCCGCACGAACACGGGGTGCGTCAATGCCAAGGCCCATAAAGACTTTGGCCTCGTCGTGCACACCGCGTAGCGCCTCGGCGCATTGGCCGAAAACGTAGGTGTCGGGGTCAAGACCTTCTTGCACGACACGGTCCATATCTGCTCCTTGGATTCCGAGGATACCGTCCATGACTTTCATCGCCACATAAGGATCAAAGTCACGCAAGATCGTTTTTTGGAAAAAGCCGAATTCCTTGTGCCAGATTTCGCCGGATTGGTGCTGATAGGTGATCGGTTTGACCCAGTCGGCAAACATTGTTTGCTCGTGCCACGGCCATTGGGCACGGCGGAACAGGTTAAAATGATTGCGATTCCAGACGTTCAAACCGAACGGCAAGTTGGGCTTGCACCATTTTACCAGCCCGTAAAGCTCACGGTCGAGGTCCTTGTTACGCTCTAACCAGAACCTCTCCCAAATCAAAACTTCGGGGTTTTCCATCAGGGTGCGGATGAAGGTGATGAACGCGCCGTCATCGAACTCTTTGCCGCCAAGCGCATTTTGCATAAATTCATACATCGCGATGCAGCCACGGCGGCAGGCTTCGACATCGATGCCCCGCGCTATAGCTTCATTGCGGCTCGCCTCGGAGAAATCCCCGGGGGCTTGGCCCTGCATCATCTGGTCCAGCGGGCTGTTACGCTCATTGCACCACATGATCCCATCGATATCGTAATTTCGCACCTGATCTTCGATGATGGCGTGCATCCAGTTGCGATAATCGGGGTTCGAAGTGGAGGGTTCGTCTTTGCGCACGCCAAACACATCCACTTCCATGCAGGTTGCAAGGTTCGGAATTTCGATATTGTTGACCGATCCGTGGCCCGCATATTTAAAGAACGGCTCCATCAGTTCGACATAAACCTTCATATCGCGTTGGTGCGCCTCTGGAATGACCAGCTCGAGGATGTCGATGCCTTCCATTTCCTTATCTGACGCACGGAAGTCCTTGATCAGCGTTTTGGAGTAATAGCGCGCATCGGGGTTGAAATAAGCGCCGCCTTTCATCGTGAAGGGTTCGGGCACGCCGTGATCGGGCCAGCCGTCAAGCGCATGGGCAATGCTGCGCCCGGTTTTGAGGCCGAGCCACGACACGGTGCCCAGCATCAAGACATTGACGCCAACACGGTCTTTCAACGTGTCCAGAACTTTATCGACACCCTCGTCGATGAAGCTGATCGGGCTGACTTGTATGCCGACGAATTTCTCGTCTGGATTGGGGGTCAAATTGCTCATGCTGCATCCCCTTTATGGGCCTTGATAAAGCGGTTGATCCGGCCCATGGCCTCTTTGATGACGGGCAGGGGTTGCAGATAGGAAATGCGGATGAAATCGCTGCTCTCTTCGCCGAACATATCACCGGGAAACACCATCACGCCGGTTTCGCGCAGCAGGTTTTCGCAGAACGGTTTGGCCTTCATCCCTGTCGCGGAAATGTTGGTGTAGATGTAAAAAGCCCCACCCGGTGCGCCGTAACTAAAGCCTGCGTCGCTCAAGGCCGCCATCAGGTAGTCGCGTCGTTCAGCGTAGTCGCAAAACGTAGCTTCCATCTCGTCTTGTGGTCCCGTCAAGGCCGCGAGTGCTGCAAATTGCGACACAGTGCAGGTGTTGATCGAAAGCGTGTGGCGCGGCTCGGTCAGCTTTTCAACGAAATCCGCTGGGGCTGCCATATAGCCCACACGCCAGCCGGTCATCGCATAGGTC